>SVQJ01000054.1 GCA_015065395.1 Oscillospiraceae bacterium | reverse complement strand
TTCCTGAGCATCGCCCTCAGCTAAAATACAGAGCTTCCCGCAGACAATACCGCCTGCTTTTTCTACAAGCTGTTCAATTGCATAAAGAGACTCGCCGGTGGAAATAACGTCGTCAACTATAAGAATTTTCTTGCCCTTCATCAGGTCTGCGTCGGCGGTATCAAGATAGAGCTTCTGCTCGCCCTCGGTGGTGATGGATTTTACGCAAACCTCAAAAACTCCCGTCATATAGAGCTTAGGCTTCTTTCTTGCAACAAAATATTTCTGATTGCCTGCAAGGCGCGCCATTTCATGGGCAAGGGGAATTCCCTTGGATTCTGCTGTGATGATATAATCGTATTCCGGGGCTTTATCAAGAAGGGAAGCAGCGCAGGCTGTGGTCAGCTCGGGGTCTCCGAATATGACAAATCCTGCGATATAAAGATTTTCGTTTAGGGGGCAAAGGGGCAGTGCGCGGTCGATCCCCGCGATATTCATTTCGTAATATTTTCTCATGATATATACCGTTTCCTTTATTTTCAAAAAAGTGTTTTTTTGTTTGTTTTTCAATTTATTTTACCATCTGCCGGAAAGAAAATCAAGGGCTTATATGAAGTCCCCCTCAAAGCTATTCCAGAATTTTTCAAGAGAGGCTGAGAGCGAATAGGCGTCTCCGGTATACTTGATATGGCTCCATGACTTTGGGAAAAGGCGGTATATCTCGGGCTTTGCGTATCTGTCGTCAATAAGGACGACTACTCCGCGATCGTTTTCGCTTCTTATAACTCTGCCTGCCGCCTGCAGGACCTTTATCATTCCGGGATAGGTATATGCATAATCATAGCCGCCCTCCCTGGTCTTTTCAAAATGATCTGCAAGGATATTCTGCTGTGAAGATAGCTTTGGAAGCCCGGTGCCCACGATAATTGCACCGATAAGGCTGTCGCCTTTAAGGTCAACGCCCTCGGAAAATGCCCCTCCCAAAACGCAGAAGCCAACTGTAGGCTCGCCGTCGGGGGTGAATCGGGATAAAAATTCGATCCTTTCCCGGTGAGACATTTTGGAGCTTTGCACTGCGGTGTTCAGATAAGGTGCACACTCTGCAAACTCCTCATATACCTGCCTCATATATTCGTAAGAAGGGAAATATACCATATAGTTTCCCTCTTTTGCTTCAACTGTGGCAAGGATTATTTCCGCTATATCGGGAATGCTCATTTCCCGATCCTCGTATCGGGTGCTCACATGGTCGCAGGCAAAAAGGCACAGATTTTTTTTGTTATAAGGTGAGTCAAGCTCCAGAAGGGCGGCATCCTTACAGCCGAGAACATCAGCAAAGTATTCCATGGGGGTAAGAGTTGCGGAGAACATTATCGTGCTTTTGGCGCTCAGGAGCATCTGAGAGAGCATGGGAGACGGGTCAAGGCATCGGCTTTGCAGGGAAAGATATGGGCCTGAAAGCTCTGCGTAAAATGCAAATCCATGGTCAAAGAGGGCTGCGCTTTTTGCAAAGTTGTCCGCCGCCGCAATGCTTTCTTCCAAAAGCTCTGCTGCCGCCTCATCATTCTTTGCCGCCGATCGGGCGACTCTTGCAAACTGTAAAACTGCTTCCAAAAGTCCCTGAGGGAGGCGCGATGAAAGATAGTATCCGAAGCTCTCGCCCGAGGACGTGAGGTGCTCCTCGCTTTTACAAAGGGCGTTCACTTCCCTTAGCTTTTTTATAAATCCGGTGACTGCGTCCAGCAGGGGAGTGTTTTTCGTAATGATCGGGTCATCGGTTTTGTAAAGTCTAAGAAAAGGCTTTGCAGAAAGGTCTGCGGAATACATTTCCCGTGCGCGGTCAGGCAGGTTGTGAGCCTCGTCCACGAGAAAAGCGTATTTTTCGCGGCTGTGAGAAAAATATCTTTTGAAGCGCACCGAAGGATCGAAAACATAGTTGTAATCGCAGATTATGACCTCACAGTATTCGCTTATGTCCAAAGAAAGCTCGTAGGGGCAAAGCTCGTTTTTCTGTGCCGCGTCCTTTATCATATCTGCGGTGATGGCACCGCCTGCTTCTATCAGAGAAAGCACGGCACGATCCCGTCTTTCCTCATAGGAGAGCCTGCCCACCTCGCCCATTAGGGGGCAGAGCATGCATGGGTTCATCCCTGTTCTTTTCGGTGCGGATGCCATAGGGCAGGTGCGCTCCTTTGCCATAACGGTAATCGAGCGGAGAGAGGGGAGCGTGCGGTTTATGGCTTTGATGCCATCCTCGGCGGCCTTTCCCGTAACGGTTTTGGCGGTGAGATAGAAGATGCGGTCTATCTCACCCTTTCCTAATGCACGCAGGGCAGGATACAGAGCGCTCATGGTTTTGCCGATACCGGTAGGGGCGCAGACAAGGAGACGATCTCCTCTTTTTATTGCTCTGTAGGCATCGTTTATGAAATCCTTTTGGGCATCTCTGAGAGAGGGATAGGGAAATGGGAGAGTGGCAAGGGAGGGAAGAGTGGTGACCCTTCTTGAAACCTCTGCTGCGATAAACGGGTATGCGCGCTCAAGGAGTGCGCGGCTCATCTCGGTAAGAAATCCTTTTTCAAAGACCCTTTCCGTGGTTTTTAATGCTCCGGAGGGGGAAGAAAGGGTGAGGCGCAGCTTAACGCGGGAAAGATCCTTTTCTTCGCAAAGCATATATGAAAGAAGCACTCCTCGGGCAAAAAAATGCGCATCCTTCTCCCCTGCGGAGGCAGAGGTTATTTTTTGCTGCTCCTTTATAATTTCCAAGGTCCAGAGACCGCGATCCTCCCAGAGAAGATCTGCGTTTCCGGTGATATCGAAGGCGAGGGTGCCCTCATTCACGGTCACTTTCAGTGGCCTTGCATAAAGGGCGCCTTCTTTTGGAGAATTCTCATTTTCGGTGAAGACGACCCGCTTTGCGCTTTTTTTCGTTCGTGCAAATCGGGCGATCTCGCAGGCACTCACGGATATTTTCATGCTTTCACGGTGGATATCAATATTCATAAGCGCCTCCTTTTTTTGATACATTCATTTTATCATACCGAAGATTAAAAATCCACAAATTATTGAATATTCCCACAATATGTGTTACAATGATAAAAAAATCAAAAGAGAGGTCTTTGCACTATGAAAAACGAAAGAGAGTTTCTGACCCCCGGCGATTGTGAAAACAACGATACCAATTCCCGCAGATGCGAATTTGATATAAAGAACGAGCAGCTGTTTTTTACCCCCGACTCAAAAATAGATATTCTGTTTGCGGGAGATTCCATAACTCATTTTATGGAGGCGGGTCAGTTCTATCATAAATTCGGCTTCATCGTGAACCGCGGAATCGGCGGTGATATGGCAAATACCCTTGCATGGCGTTTTGCTGCTGATGTGACCCAGCTTGCACCCCGTCTCTGCATTATCCTTGTAGGATGCAACAATCTGTGGTTCTTGGAGGATTGCATCGACAGCGAAACCGGTGATTACAGGGAAGAGGATCAGCAGAAGGCTGTGAAGATCATCATTGATTCCCATGTTAAGATGATAAACGAGGCAAAAGAAAACGGAATTGAGATTTGGGTCGGCTCTCTTCTTCCTCAGGGTGCTCAGGTGGGCAATAATGCCATCCGCAATAAGATCATTAAAAGAGTAAACGGCGAGCTTGAAAAAATGTGCGCCGAAATGGGAGTCACCTTCATTGATTACTTCTCCAATATGACCAAGGAGGATGGTCTTACCCTTCTTGATAACACCAGCAGAGAGGGTATTCATCCCAATCATGCAGGTTATGAGCTTATGCGTCAGGTCCTTGAGCCTAAGCTTTGCGAGTTTTTCAAAAAATAAGCCCTGTATATGAGCAGCAAAGATCCTTGCTTTGATTTTGCAAGGATCTTTGTGTTTTTGGCAGAATATAAATTTTAGAAAAAAACGAAAATTCTCCTAACCAAAGCCAAGCTAATGCTACTGTATTAACGAAAGCAGCTTTCAAGAAATAAATTTGACAAAAGAAGGGGGCAGAGCAATGACACGTGAAAAGGCGCAATGCCTTGTGGCGGAGAACATGAAGATACTGTATGCGTGGGCGCTTTCCCGAGTTTCCAACAAGGAGGATGCAGAGGATCTTGCAGGTGATACCATGCTTGCTGTTATAGAAAATGCGCACCGATTAAAATGCGATGATGCCTTTTTCGGTTGGTTTTGGCAAGTGGCAAGAAACACCTATTCCAACTTCCTTAAGAAGCGCAAAAAGCACAGCTGTTCAGATCTTGACAGTACAGTTGAACCCCAATGTGAGGATACGCCGGAAAGCATCACGGTAAAAAAAGAGACTGTTTGCGCTTTGCACCGAGAGCTTGCTCTTCTTGCGAAAAACCATCGCAGGTGCAGTGTAGACTATTATTTCAATGAGCTTTCCGTAAAAGATATCGCAGAAAAGTATTCTCTCACCCCTGAAAACGTCAAATACTATCTGTTCAAAACGAGAAAAATTTTGAAAGAAGGAATAGCAATGGAAAGACAGTTTGGAGAAAAAAGCTTTAATCCCGCGCCCTTTACCCTAAGAGTAGCGTTTTGCGGGAACAAAACGGAAGAATATGAAAATCTCTTTGAAAAAAGAAAGCTCCCGGGTCAGGTGCTCACATCTGCATATTATTCTCCCATGAGCATAAGCGAGCTTTGCATAGAGCTTGGAGTGCCCGCGGTTTATCTTGAGGATGAGATAAAAGTGCTTTGCGATTACGGATTTCTTAAGAAGACCGGGGCAGACAAGTATCAAACCCAAATTATCATTATGGATGAAGGCTTCTTTGCAGAGACCGTTGAAAAATGCAAGAGGGAATATGCAGGCAGAGTTTCATCCGTTTGCCATTCGCTGAAAGAAAAGCTCAGCGATGTCAAGGCAATGGGCTTTGCGGGAAGCGATCTTGACCGTGACCTTCTCCTTTGGGACATCCTCGTGCTTGCAATGGCATCCGGATATGACAGAGCTCCGAAAAATGATTTTTCACAGAAGATATGCAGAGATACCATCGGACTTTGCTACGGCTTTTCCTGCGACATAAACGATGTTCCCGTTAAAAGGAAGGCGAGCTCAATGGCGTTCTTTTACAATAACGGTGCCGGACAAAAGGCTGCGGTTCTCGGCTTTGACAAAGCTTTTGATTTTTCCGAGGTGGACAAGCTGTGTGCAGTTTATAAGAAGGATCCCCAAAAGACCGAGATCCCCGTTTTTTCGAAGGAAGAGTGGGATGATTTGATCTGGAATATTCTTAATGCAGAAGGGGACAGCCTTTGCGAGGTCATTCGCGGATGCACCGCGATCTGTGCCGAGAGCATGAGAAACCGTGCACCTGAGGGCCTTTCGGTTGAAGAGGATACCTTTATCCATGCAGTGATAATGATCATTTTTTCCATTATTGCGGATATTTGCGAGGAAAACGGGGTCGTATATCCCGATGAAGCCAAGCATCCCGGTGTTATCGCCCTCAAGTGCTAAAGCATTTGAATACCACATTGAAAATGCTGTGGCATTTTTGAAGTTCCTTTGGTTCTTTCGGTTTAAGCCAACAACAAATGCCTGCCAAACTGAAATTTAACGTCAAAATACAAGAAAGCCTTGTAAAAGCTGAAATAATGCTTTTACAAGGCTTTTTCTTATGAAATTATCTTTATACAGGGATCTTGAACACTGCCTTTTTCACTTTTTCGGAATTGAACTTGATTCCGGGACGGTGGGGATCGCAGGGAGCGAAATATGCAAATGTTCCGGGGAGGGCACGGACGGTGGTGACGGAGCCTTTGCAGATATCGTAGAACTCATAATCGTCATCTTCGTTATAGCCGTTGGGGCCTTCCACATCTGTGATGGATGAAGCATCCATGCACTCGTCACCCTCAACGACTATCTGAAGGTCTGCGTATTTTTTATGGGTCTCCCATTTATCACCTGCGCTGTAGGGCTCGTAGCTGCTGATATTGAGAAAAACGCCGTCGGAAAGATCGATCCTGCCCTCACAAAGAGAGTTCAGGTCGTTTTTCTCCAGAAATTCGCAGATGATATTGAATTTTTCATTAAAGGAAGCATAGCTTCTAAGGTTTGAAAGCTTATCGATTATCATTGTTAACCTCTCCTTATTGTGTCAGGCCCTTCAGTGTGAGAAAAGGCCCACGTATTCAAAAATGCTTTCGATGGTTTCACTGTCCCGGGAATATACAACGGTGGAGCCGCTGTGAGTGTAATAATAGCATTCTTTGCTTTCCTTTCCGTCTTCGGCTACATTTTCAAATTTGCTGCCGATAAGAGAAGTATATTCCTTTGTGATCTCGCTTTTTTTCGGGCTTCCGTTATCGTCGGTAACGGTTACTTCAACGGTGTAGCTCACCTTGATCTTTCTGCTGTTATCACCGATCCCGTAGCTCTCAAGCATCTCGTTTGCGTCTGCATAATAATCTGCTCTTTCGGAAAGATCCAGAGAGTAGATGAGATCGTAAAGCGCTTCTATTCCCTCTTCATCGTTAACGGTTATCTCCTCTCCGTTAAGTCCTGTAAGGGTAAAGCTCTTTACCTTGCTTTGATAAACGCTGTCCTTGAAGAGCTGATAAGTTTCAGCGGCATAAAGGGAATCAAGGTCAACTCCGAAGGCGGTGGAAACTGTGGTTTCCAGCATATAAATATCTCCGCTGCCTTCAACGGTGAAGTACTGGCAGTTGTTATATGTGCTGGTATCACCGAATAGGAATGTCTTTTGGCTTTTATCGGAGAATACAGCCTCCACCTTTAACGCCGGAGAATCAAGGCCGTAGACCGAGAGATCATCGGAGGGATCCTTTACCATAAGGCTTGCTTCAATAAAGCTGACTGCGCTTGCCATTTCGGAAATATCTTCCTGATCCAGGGGAAAGTCACGATCCTCGCTCCACAGCCATTTATCGTTTTCGTAAACAAAGGAGAGGCTTTCCTCATCTCTTGTGAAGGAAAAAGAGGTTATGATGCTGTTTTCGGCGTTGAAGGCCACAATGGTATTTGTGTTATCCTCACTTGCTTCTTTTTCTCTCTTATCATTGGCACCCTTCAGAAGGACGCCGATAATTATGCAAGCACTGAGAAAAAGGATCAGAGAAATAAGGGTTATTATTCTTTTCTTTGCTTTCTTTTTCATGGCAGTGCCTTACTTTCTGCGGCGGATATCCCAGAGAATGATTCCGGGAATTATGCAAAGCACGGGGATAACGCCTATGAGAACGATGCCCCATACTTCCTTTTCGTTTTCTTCGATCTCAAGCACAGGCTCCTCGCCAACCTCTTTACCGATAAGAGAAATGGATTCATCCGTATCGCAGGTATCGCTGACTATAAGGGAGAATACCGCCTCAAAGGAAGAATTCTGAACGAGAGCATTGGAGGTGGCGAACCAGTAGAGCGTGCCCCGGGAATTGCCTTCGCTGTCTTTAAGAACAGACTGGCATGCCATATCGTATGCGTTCTTGGGAGCTTCCTTTATAATTGCATCCACCGTTTTGTAGTATTCCTCCTCCTCTGTTATGGACATTGCATCCTCCATGGCCTTTCTTACGTCCTCGGTATAGAGATATGCATTTTCCGTTGTGGTTGCAAGAGGGGTCACTTCAACGTTTTCACAGTCGAGAACGGTGGAAATGCCGTGGCCGCCGGAAACCATGATAATAGGGGAGGTATAGTTTTTGAGTATTCCCTTGCCTGAGGATCTTGCGTAGATCTGGTCGATATACTGAGCATATCCGTAGCTGCCTTGTTCTCCGGTATATGCCGTGCTTTCAACGACAAGCTCCTCAATGCCCTTCATTCCCATATAAGCGCAGAGGGCTGCTATATTGGGCATCGTCTCGCTCTTATAGGTGTTGCAATCGGTGGTGAGGATAACTGTTCCGCCTGCATTTATATATGCCTTGAGAGCTTCAAGCTCCTTTTCGGATATATCCTTTTTGGGAGCATTGATTATGAAAAGGGGCGTGCCTTCGGGGATAGCAAAATCGCTGTCCTCTTTTTTTGTAAGTGTTTCCAGAGCGGCATTCACCTCGGTAAGATATGCGTCGTATGATCCACCGTCGAGAGCCGTTTCCTCGTGTCCCGTCATCTCATAAATCACGGGGATGCTTTCGCGGCTTACGTAGTCAATCGCGCCCGTGATCTCATTTTCCCCGAAGAAATATGTATTGTCAGGGGAAAGGGCAACCCCCTGAGAATAATAATAGTACAAAAGATTGTACATTTCCTCAAAGGTAAGATATTCCGTGCTGCCCAGATCCTTAAAGGTCCAACGGTACATCTGGCTTGTATCTATGAACATCCAGCGCTTTTCGCTTTCAACGATAACGCTGCTCTGATTGTAGGAATTCTGGGTATATTTCTTCATGAAGTCGGGATAAGCTACAGGGTCTATGGTCTTTAGCTTTATTCTATCAGACGCTTTATCGTATTTTTCAAGGATGTTGGCGATCTTATCGTCCATGGGGGCAACGATCTCATTGCCATCCTCATCAGTGCCGGTAATGCTTTCGGAATAGAGGTGATATATTGTAATATCGGTATCCAGGCTGTCCAGGAGTGCGTGGGTCACCTTCCCGATGGTGGGCATTTCCTCAGGGTTTGTCTGTGTTTTTCTTATTTCCTCGGGGAGAAGGCCAACAAGAATGTTCGCAACCACTGCCACGCAGATGACGATGGCTGCAACAGCTACGGTATAGGAGCCGGATATAAGGATTCTTTTGTTTTTCATATTTCCACCTCCCGATCAGTTCCAGCGTCTTTTCTCAAAGGACTGTACTGTGAGGAAAACGAACAGAGCAGTCGCGCTGAGATAATAGACATAGGGGGTCCAATCAAACATTTCTTTTGCGTTTATAACGGTTGCTATTTCTTCCAGGGGAAGGAAAATGCAAACGGAGCCTATGATCTTTGCAAAAAGGCCTGTGTAAAGCTCTGCTTTGAAGATATAGAGAGCGCAGGAGCCTGCTATAAGTATCGCGCCCACAGCGGCTGATGCGATATAATTGTTTGTGGCAATGTAAACTATAACGGAAGCGATGCCGCAGAGGATGATAACTGCTGCAAAGCCCATCCATTTATCCTCGGGGATGTCCTTAATATAGCTGCCGATGAAATACAGTGCGGCAAAGGTGCAGAGGCTGAAGATGGCAGAGAGGATCTGGTTATCGGTGAGCGAGGAGATAAACATGCTAAGGGCGATAACCGTACATCCGAGGAGAAAATAACCGATAAGGGTGCCGTATGTAAAAATGAAATTAACGTCTCCGTTTGCAACTTTTCCGGAAAGGAAAACGGGGTATATGCATACGATAACAAAGGGGATCGCGAAAACGGAGATCATTGCCAAAAATTTGCCCATAATGATCTGGGTGGATGTTATGGGAAGAAAATAGAGAAGTTGATCGGTTTTTGCGCGTCTTTCCTCGGAAAGAGTGCGCATAGTGAGCACAGCGGTCACAAGGAGTGACCAGAAAGACGCCTTGATAACGGTATACTCAAGCTGAGGCTCTGCGGCCTTGAACTGATCCATCACCAAGAATCCGCCCATAACGGCAAGCACCACGGCGATGAAAACGGGAGCCGTGAGAGAATGGAAGGAGGATCGGAACTCCTTTTTGAAAACAGCGTTCATTATTCGTTCTCTCCTTTCGCATCGTTATCGTCTTCGGGATCGGGCGCCTCATCGACGTATATTTCCGAATAGTATGCAGGACCGAGGTCGCTGTCGATCTTGATCTTTTTCTTGCCGCGGCGATCTTCGCTTGAGGGTTCTTTTTCTGTTTCCGGATAGTCCTCAGAGACGATGCTTTCACCTGCAAGACGGACAAAAGCTTCTTCAAGGGTCTCATTTTCGGTGAGCTTTTCAAGGCTTTCATTTGCAACGATCTCGCCTTTTGAGATCATGATAACCCTGTCGCACACCGCGCTTATCTCCTGGAGGATATGGCTGGAAAGAATAACGGTATGCCCTTCGGAAAGCTCTTTTATGAGAGTACGTATCTCGATTATCTGCAAAGGGTCAAGACCTACCGTGGGCTCGTCAAGGATTATTATATCGGGATCACCCATTATTGCCTGGGCGATGCCCACTCTCTGTCGGTATCCCTTGGAAAGCTTTTTGATAAGACGGTCGGAAACCTCAAGAATACCGGTCTTTTCCATAACGTATTCCATTTCATCGTAAAGCTCTTCTCCGCGAAGCCCCTTTGCCTCGCCCACAAATTCCAGATATTCAAAAGGGGTCATATCCGTATAGAGCGGTGGTATTTCGGGAAGATAACCGATGGATCTCTTTGCGCCTATGGGCTCGTCGATAATATCACAGCCGTTTATTTCCACGCTTCCCTCTGTTGGAGC
>SVQJ01000053.1 GCA_015065395.1 Oscillospiraceae bacterium | reverse complement strand
CACCGGCGCCCTTTACCGCACCGTGGGCCTTTTTGCAAAGAGATCCGGTATCCCCGTTGACGAAGCAAGCCGCGTTTCCCGCCTTTTGGGAGAAGTTGAGATCGCCCTGCGCTATACCGAAGAGGGACAGCGCGTTATCCTCAACGGAGAGGACGTTTCCCAGCTTATAAGAACGCCTGAAATGTCCATGTATGCATCAGCGGTCAGCGCCGTTCCCATGGTCCGCGCCTTTCTTCTTGAGATCCAGAAGAAAATGGCTGCAGACGGAAACGTGGTCATGGACGGACGTGATATCGGTACGGTCATCATGCCCGATGCAGACGTTAAGCTCTATGTGGAAGCATCCGCCAAGGCAAGAGCGCGCCGACGCCATGAGGAGCTTATGGAAAAGGGCGACACCAGCACCGAGAGCGAGGTGCTGGCAGATATAATCAAGAGAGACAATAACGATAAAAACAGAAGCATCGCCCCTGCCATTCCCGCCGACGATGCCATCTTTATCGATAACTCCGATTATACCCCCGAGGAAACTCTTAAAGCCGCTTTGAGAATAATCAAGGATAAGCTTCACAGAACTCTTTGATCCCATAAACGCTCAACCGCGTATCTCCCTTCAAAAACAAACGCAGCCGAAAGGAGCTCATACAGATGTCAGGATATAAAGTGATCCGCGCCCTGCTTGGCGGCCCTGTCCGCCTGATTTTCCGCGTAAAGTCCGAAGGATGCGAAAAGATCCCCAAGGATCGCGGCTGTATAATCTGCGCAAACCACACGAGTCTTTGCGATGTTTTCGTTATCTCATCAGCAAGCGATGTTCAGGTCAAATATATGGCAAAAAAAGAGCTTTTCTCAGTTCCCGTGCTTAAAAGTATCATCAAGGGGCTGGGAGCCTTCCCCGTTGACCGAAAGGGCGGAGACGTTGCGGCGATCAGAAAAACCGTTTCCATGATAGAAGAGGGTAACGCCGTGGGAATATTCCCCCAGGGAACACGCCACCCCGGTGAAAACCCCAGAGATACCCAGGTCCGCCACGGAGTGGGACTTATTGCTTACAGAGCAAAATGCGATATAGTTCCCGTTTATATAAAAGCAAAAAAGAATCGGGTACGCCCCTTCAGAAAAAGCAGGATATATGTAGGCGAGCCCATACCATACGATTCTCTCGGCTTTGAAAGCGGCGGCAAGGAGGAATATAAGAGAGCTGCTGAGCTTATCTTTGACCGTATCTGCACTATCGGCGAAAATCTTGAAAAAGAGGACAAGAAATAATGCCCGAGATCAAAGTTGCCCATCACGCCGGCTTTTGCTTCGGAGTTAAAAGAGCTACCGACGTGGCAGAAAAGCTTGCGGGAGAAAAAAAAGAAAACGAAAAAATATATACCCTCGGCAGGATCATCCATAACGACGGATACGTTGCCTCCCTGAAGGAAAGAGGGGTGGGCGAGCTTTCCTGCGATGAAATAGACAGCGTTTGCATGAGAGCAAAGGACGGAGAGCAGATCAGCGTTATCATCCGCGCCCACGGAGAGCTTGCGGAAAATATAGAAAAGCTTCGCAAATGCGAAAGCGAAACGAAAAACCTAAAGGTTTACGACTGCACTTGCCCTTACGTTAATAAAGTGCGAAAGATAGCCAGAGAAAACTCCGGAGAAAAAAAGCTGTTCATCCTTATAGGCGCCGCCGAGCATCCGGAGGTGCGTGGGATCATAAGCTGTACACAGGGAGAAAGCCTTGTTTTCGATTCCGCGAAGGCTATCGAGCAATGGATCAAAGACGGTTTTTGTGAAAAATACCAAAATTTCCGGGTTTCCATCGGGGCTCAGACCACCCAAAAACTGTCAGAATGGAAAAAATGTTTGGAAATTCTCAAAAAACTATATACAAACGCCAAAGTTTTTGATACAATATGTAATGTTACGGAAGAAAGACAGACAGAAGCCAAAGAGCTTGCCAAAAGCTCCGATGCGGTGATCGTTATCGGAAGCAGAGGAAGCTCCAATACTGTCAAGCTTTACGAGATATGCAAAAACAGGTGTGAGAATACCTACCTTTGCGAGAACGCAGAGGCTCTCCGGGAACTGGTCCTTCCCGAATGTAACAAAATATCAATTGCTGCCGGTGCATCCACGCCGTTCAGTGTAATACAGGAGGTTAAACAAATGATTGAGCAAAAAGAAAATTTTGCTGAGATGCTCGAGCAGACCATGAAAACTATTAATCCAGGAGATATCGTCGTCGGTATTGTTACATCCGTCGCACAGAATGAGATCACTCTTGATCTCGGTGCTAAGACAACCGGCGTTATTGTACATGATAAGCTTACCGACGACCCCCAGGCTAAACTGGATAAGATGTTCAAGGTCGGCGATGAGGTTAAGGCAAAGGTAATCAGAGTAAGCGATATCGAGGGTATCGCTGTTCTGGACAAGCTTCGCGTTGATTCCGAGGCTAATTGGTACGACATCGTAGCAAAATACGAGTCCGGCGAAATTGTTGAAGGAAAGATCGTTGAGTGCGTTAAGGGCGGACTCATCATTTCCGTAAACTCTGTTCGCATTTTCATCCCCGCATCCCTCTCAGGTGTTGCTAAGGAAGCAGGAGCAGAAGCTCTCCAGGCTCTCGTTGGCACAACTCAGAAGGTAAAGATCGTTGAGATCAAGGAAGATCGCAAGCGCGCATTCGCTTCCATCCGTGCCGTACAGATCGAAGAGCGTAAGGCTCGCGAGGCTGCTTTCTGGGCACAGGTTGAGGTTGGTCAGATCTATGAGGGCCCCGTTAAGAGCCTCACCAATTACGGTGCATTCGTAGACCTTGGCGGCGTTGACGGTATGGTACATACCTCTGAGCTTTCCTGGAGACGTATCCGTCATCCCCAGGAGGTTGTAAGCGTTGGCGATGTTATCAAGGTATATATCAAGGCTCTGGACGCTGAAAAGGGCAGAATCTCTCTCGGCTACAAGACTGAGGATATGGATCCCTGGCACATCTTCAACGAGAAGTACTCCGTTGGCGATACTGCAAGCGTTAAGATCGTATCTCTCATGCCCTTCGGTGCATTTGCAGAGGTAGTTCCCGGTGCTGACGGTCTTATCCACATTAGCCAGATCGCTGATCATAAGATTTCAACTCCTGCTGAAGTTCTCAAGGTTGGCGATGTTGTTGACGCTAAGGTTACAGCTATCGATGACGAGAACCATAAGATCAGCCTCTCCATCCGTGCTCTCCTTGAGGAAGTAAAGGCTGCAGAGGAAGGCGCAGAAAACGTTGAGAACGCTGAAGTGGTATACTCCACCGATGATGCTCCTGCAGCTGACGCTGAATAATCAAGAGCCGAAAGGGGCTTAAGTCCCCCTCATATTTCAATAAATTAAAAAGCCTTGTATAAGTGTTTACAAGGCTTTTTGCTTTGGTTCTCTCCTTCAATGAAAAGAATGAGAAATCCACCGGTTTTCATGCCGGTGGATTTCTCATATTATTCAGATCTCCATTTCGCGGATCATTTCACCGTCCGCATTATACCAGACCTTCTTATCGGCATTGCCGTTTTCATCGTAAAAGGTCTCGGTATAGCTTGTGAGATTTCCTTCGATATCGTATGTGGAGCTCTTTATAAGCTTGCCTTCATCATTGTAATCAAAGGTGGTATAGCCTCCGTCATCATTATATTCCTTTTCAACGAGGGGCTTGGTGGTATCCTCCGCTTTGGGAGCGGTCTCCTTATCCTTAGCATTTCCCTTATTTTCTGCTTTGCAGGCAAAAAGTGAAAGGCAAAGTATAGCGCACAAAGCTATCGATACGATTCTTTTCATGATTCTTCTCCTAAATTTAGTTATAAGTCATTCTACACTTTTCTTCCCCCTTTGTCAACCCTTTTTCCAAACCGAAAAGCTACATCGGCATCGATCTCTTGGAATAGTTTTTTCAGTTGCGGTAAAGAATAATTATAAAAAGCCACGGGAGATTTTATGCTGATATTCGACACGGTCTGCGCATTTTTACTGGGAAGCCTCTCCGGAATGGGGATAGGCGGCGGCGGGCTTCTTGTTATATACCTCACGTTCATCAGAAGCATGTCCCAGATCGCCGCCCAAGGGCTGAATCTTTACTTTTTCATCTTCGCCTCCATTGCCGCCCTTTTCGTTCATTTCAAAAAAAGGAAGATAAACCTTTCACTCTTCCTCGCCCTCGGCCTTTCCGGGATGCCTGCATCCCTCCTCGGAAGCCTTATGGCCCATAGAACAGACCCGGATACACTGAAAAAAGCCTTCGGCTGGATGCTGATTTTCGCAGGCACGATATCCCTATTTCGCATTCTTCCTGCATTTGTTAAAAATAAAAAAGAAAAAAAGTGAAAAAACTCTTTACAAACCGGCTCGATTGTGCTACAATAACACGGTAAATCGCCTTCTCGGACAGGGGATACAGATTCTTTGAGAGAATTTCTTCACCCGCCCCAGCCTGAGGTGCGCGAGGAACGCAAATAATTTTATATGAGGTGAAAACCATGATTACCAAGGAAGAAAAGACAAGAATCATCGAAGAGTACAAGACTCATGAAGGCGACACAGGTTCTCCTGAGGTTCAGATCGCTATTCTGACTCACAGAATCAAGACCCTTACCGAGCACATGAAGGCTAACAAGAAGGACCACCACTCCGGTCGCGGCCTTCTCAAGATGGTAGGTCATCGCCGCAACCTTCTCGCTTATCTCCAGAAGGTTGACATCGAGCGCTATCGTGCGATCGTTGAAAAACTCGGCCTCAGAAAGTAATTTCCTTTTTTCGCCGAGAGCCATAAAGGCTGAATCGGCTTCGGCAGGAATCATCCTGCCGAAGCCTATATTTTTGTTAAAATGCTTTTCCCACGGGTTAGCAATTAAATATATTACTTTCTTTCAATACAGGAGAGTAATATATTTAAGTGCTAAACCAAACGGAAAAGCTGAAGTATAAATTTAAGGAGAAAACACAATGTTCGAGAATTACAGAACTTTTTCTTACGAGCTTGCAGGCAGACCTCTTACCGTTGAGGTAGGTAAGGTTGCAGGCCTTGCAAACGGCTCCTGCATTGTTCGCTACGGCGAAACCGCAGTTCTCGCTTGCGCAACAGCAAGCGCACGTCCCCGTGAAGGAATCGATTTCCTTCCCCTTTCCGTTGACTTTGAAGAAAGAATGTACGCCGTGGGCAGAATTCCCGGCGGATATCTCAAGAGAGAAGGAAGACCCGGCGAGAAGGCTATCCTCACCTCCCGAGTTATCGACCGTCCTCTCCGTCCCCTCTTTCCCAAGGATCTCCGTAACGACGTTAACGTATCTCTCACCGTTCTTTCCGTTGATCACAACTGCTCCCCCGAGATCACCGCAATGATCGGCGCATCCATCGCTCTTTCCATTTCCGATATTCCCTGGAACGGCCCCATCGGCGGTGTTTTCATGGGCATGACCGAGGATGGAAAGCTTATGGTAAACCCCACCTGCAAGCAGAGAGAAGAGAGCGTTCTTGAGCTTACGGTTGCTGCAAGTCAGGAAAAGGTAGTTATGATCGAGGCAGGCGCTAAGGAAGTATCCGACGAGGATATGTTCAAGGCTATCATGATGGCTCATGCAGTTATCAAGCAGCTCCTCGTATTCATCAGAAATATCGTTTCCGAGGTTGGTAAGCCTAAGTTCACTTATGAGTCCGGCGAGCTTGACCACGATATGTTCGATGAGATCTTCGCTTATGTTGAAGAGGACGTAAAGGCAGCTCTCGATACCGACGACAAGAACGTTCGCGACGAGAGAATGGAGCCTATCCAGGATAAGGTCATGGAAGCTTTCCTTGAGAAATATCCCGATCTTGAAGTCGTATATCCCGAGCTTATTTATAAGATCCAGAAGAAGATCGTTCGCAACTGGCTTCTCGTTGATAAGAAGAGAGTTGACGGCAGAAGAATGGACGAGATCCGTCCCCTCGCTGCAGAAGTTGGCCTTTTCAACCGCGTACACGGCTCCGGCCTCTTCACCCGCGGTCAGACTCAGGTAATGACCCTTGCAACCCTTGGCCCCATCAGCGACGAGCAGATGCTTGATACTATCTGGGAGGAGGAATCCAAGAGATATCTCCACCATTACAATATGCCCGGCTACTCCGTAGGCGAGGCAAAGGCTTCCAGAAGCCCCGGACGCCGTGAGATCGGCCACGGCGCCCTCGCTGAGCGCTCCCTCGTTCCCGTGCTCCCCTCTGTTGAGGAGTTCCCCTATGCTATCCGCCTTGTATCAGAGGTAGTTTCCTCCAACGGATCCACTTCTCAGGGAAGCGTTTGCGGCTCCACCCTTGCACTTATGGACGCAGGTGTTCCCATCAAGGCTCCCGTAGCAGGTATCTCCTGCGGTCTTATCACCGCTGAGGACTCCGATGATTTCATGACCATGATCGATATTCAGGGTCTTGAGGACTTCTACGGCGATATGGACTTCAAGGTTGCAGGTACTCATAAGGGTATCACATCCATCCAGATGGACCTTAAGATCGACGGTCTTACCCCCGAGATCATCGCAGAGGCTCTTGAGGTAACTCATAAGGGCCGTGACTATATAATCGACGAGGTCATCCTTAAGGCTATCGATGCTCCCAGAGCTGAGGTAAGCGAGTATGCTCCCAAGATGATCTCCATGAAGATCCCCGTTGATAAGATCCGCGAGGTTATCGGCTCCGGCGGTAAGGTCATCCAGAAGATCACAGCTGATACAGGCGCTAAGATCGACATTGAGGATGACGGCTCTATCTTCATTTCCGCTGTTGATAAGAACGCTATCGCAGCTGCTAAGAAGATCATCGACGGTATCGTTTTCGAGCCCGAGGTTGGTGCGATCTACGAGGGAACCGTTACAAGAATCATCCCCATCGGTGCATTCGTTGAGTTTGCTCCCGGCAAGGAAGGTCTCGTTCACATCTCAAAGCTTGATACCAAGAGAACCGAAAAGGTTGAGGATGTTTGCAACGTAGGCGACACCATGAAGATCAAATTCCTCGGTGTTGACGAGCGCGGCAGAATGAACCTCTCCAGAAAAGACGCACTTCTTGCTGAATAAATCTATAAATCCAATAAAGGGCTGTTTGGAACAGCCCTTTATTAGATTACAAATAGGAAAAATATTATTCTATAAAAGGGATATCTATGAACAACAACCAGGACCCGAGAAGGACCCAGAACGGCTACAGCCCTCTGGGTGAGCCGCAGGTAAAGCGTACATACACACCGGAAGAAGCAGGTCACGACCGCCACAGAAAGCCTGTGAGCCGTTTTAACTACATGAGAAGACGACGCAAGCGCACAAAGATCAACATAGGCGTTGTTCTCTGCACGCTTATTTTCGCTCTCATCATCGGCACCAGCCTCTTTTTCATTATCCCAAGCCTGAAGGATGCTCAAAACAGTAGCAGCACCACAACAGGGCTTGAGGAAAACGCCGGTGAAGACAAAGAAAAGCCGGGCGGAAATAAGCCGGCGGGCGAAGGAAATGAAACCGGAGACAATAAAGATGACCTCCCCTATATGACCCTTACCCTCTCGGAGGAAGATATACACAAGGGCGAGCTTATTCTGGTCAATTCCTATACCGAATATCTTTTCCCCGAAGAGCTTGAAAACAGTATCACCGGGGTCAGAGATATGAAAAACGAATATTACAAAATGAGCCAAAGCACGCACAAGCTCCTGCCCTGCGCCATTGAAGCCTTCAATATGATGACTGAAGATTATTTTAACGAGACCGGCTTCGCCTCCCTCCAGCTCAACAGCTGCTACAGAAGCCGCACGGATCAGGAAAACCTCTATAAGCAGTATTCAGAGGAGCGCGGAGAGGACTATGCTAAAGCTTATGTTGCAAATCCCGGCGAAAGCGAGCACCACACAGGACTTGCAATGGATCTTAACGTTAATGTGAACGGATATATATACTATGTGGAAAGCTACAGCGAATGCGCGTGGTTCAGAGAAAACGCCTCCGAATACGGCTTTATCCTCCGATACCCAGACGATAAGGTCTATAAAACGGGAATAAGCTATGAATCCTGGCATTACCGCTACGTGGGCATCCCTCACGCTCAGATCATGGAGGATCAGAATCTCTGCCTTGAAGAATATCTGGAGGATTATATCGTAAGCTATACCTACGATACCCTTATCCTCGGTTATACCGAAAACAGTGGCGTACAGCCTATAACCGCAGATGAATTCGCCGAAGGCTATGCCATCTATTACGTTCCCGCCGAGGATGATATGACCACCGAGGTCAAAATACCCAAGGAGTGCGAATATACGGTTTCAGGCAATAATTTTGACGGATATATAATTACCTGTAAAAAATAAATTCAAAGGTTTTCCCGTTCTTTCCTTGAAAGGAAAGAACCAAAGGAACTATAAGAAGACAACGATAGAAAAAAGGCCCTAAAAAGAGGGAGACACACCAAAATGAGCTCGTTCATTTTGGTGTGTCTCCCTCTTTTTTTGCTTGTGATTTTCAGCAAAACCCTTATGTAAAGTTTTTTGCCAAGCTTTTTTTCAAAAAAGCGACCGTTCCTTTTCAAAAAGCTACAAGCTTATTTCCATTCGGCAAGGATCCTTTCAAACTCTGCAAGGCTTTTTGCGCAGTTCAATGCGGCGCGAACCTCTGCACTTCCACGCAATCCGCGGATAAAATGGGCACTTCTCCCTCTTGCCTCGCGAATTCCCCTTTCCTCCCCCTTATCTGCAACGATCTGCTCCACAAGGGCTATAGCGGCACCGATTCGCATATCCTTTGAGGGAGAATTATACTCTCGCCCCTCAAAATACGCTTTTATCTCCTCAAAGATCCAAGGATTTCCCAGTGCCTCTCTGCCTATCATCAGTCCGTCGCATCCGGTGTTTGTGTACATTCTATAGGCACTTTCACCGTCGCAGATATCACCGTTGGCAAAAACAGGAACACGGGGATCAACAAAATCTCTTGTTCTTTTCACGATATCAAGATCCACTCCCGGGTTATAGAACTCTTCCCGCGTTCTCCCGTGAACGCATATCATATCTGCTCCGGCATCAGCACAGGCGCGGGCGATCTCCGGAGCGTTTTTTGAGGCTCTGTCCCAGCCTGCCCGTATTTTGACTGTGACCGGGATATTTACCCTTTCCTTCACGGCAGAAACGATCCTTGCCGCAAGAAGAGGATCCTTCATGAGCGCGCTTCCATCGCCCGAAAGAGCGATCTTTTTAACAGGACATCCCATATTGATATCAATGGCAGAGGGCATCTCTCCGTAGGCGCATCCTTCAAAATCACCCTTTGCGATCAAATCCGCCGCCTCTGCCATAACGGTGGGCTCGTGACCGAAAAGCTGGATCGCTGTGGATCTTTCGCCTTTTTCAATCCTGGCAAGCTCGGGGGTCTTTTTATCTCTGTAGGTCATCGCCTTGGCGGATATCATTTCCGTCACCGCCATATCTGCGCCGCACTCGTAGCACATAAGGCGAAAAGTGCAATCGGAAAATCCCGCCATGGGCGCAAGAGCCAAGGGCGGGCATTTTTCACGTGCTGTATTCACTTTTTCCAAAGTATCAGTTTTCATCAAGCTTGAGCACTGCCATGAAAGCCTCGGGAGATACCTGAACGCTGCCAAGCTGGCGCATCTTCTTTTTACCTTCCTTCTGCTTTTCAAGCAGTTTCTTCTTTCTCGTAATATCACCGCCGTAGCACTTTGCAAGCACGTCCTTGCGCAGAGCCTTTACGGTTTCTCTGGCAATTATCTTTGAACCGATAGCCGCCTGGATAGGCACCTCAAAAAGCTGACGGGGAATATTCTCCTTGAGCTTTTCCGCTATCTTTCTCGCTCTTGTATACGCTTTTTCCCTGTGAACGATAAAGGTAAGGGCATCCACGATCTCTCCGTTAAGCATAAAATCAAGCTTCACGAGATCGCTCTCCACATATCCCTTCATTTCATAGTCCAGAGAAGCATAGCCACGGCTGCGGCTCTTCAGCGCATCAAAGAAATCATATATGATCTCATTGAGGGGAAGATTATAGTGAAGCTCCACTCTCTCAGCCTCAATATACTTCATATCAATAAATTCGCCGCGTCTGTCCTGGCAAAGATCCATGATTCCGCCCACATATTCCGCAGGGGTGATGATATTTGCCGCAACGATGGGTTCATAAGCCGCCTCTATTGCATCAGGTGCGGGATAATTGGTAGGATTATCCACCTTAACGATCTCGCCACCGTGCACCTTTACCTCGTAAATAACGCTGGGAGCGGTGGTTATGATATCAAGATTGAATTCTCTCTCCAGTCTCTCCTCGATGATCTCCATGTGGAGAAGGCCGAGAAATCCGCAACGGAAGCCAAAGCCGAGAGCCGCACTGGTCTCAGGCTCGAAAACG
>SVQJ01000052.1 GCA_015065395.1 Oscillospiraceae bacterium | reverse complement strand
ATCTGGCTAACAGAGAGGCGGTTTCCGAAGCTGTCGGCGTAGGTGCTGTAGTATTCCATTATCTTTTTAATACCAGGATCAAGGATATCAGCTTCGTTCTCGAAGATGCTCTCAGCTTTGAAGGTAATACAGGGCCTTATGTTCAGTATACTTATGCGAGAACACGCAGCATTCTTGAAAAAGCAGGAACACGTCCCGATCTTTCCGGATTTGTCCCCGTGATTACTGCAGACGAAGAAGCTGACGTTATTAAAACTCTTGCGAGATTTTCTGAAAGAGTGCTTGCGGCTATCGAGGATTATGAGCCATCCTATATTGCACGCTATGCAATCGACCTTGCAACCGCATTTAACAGATTTTATCATAATTGTCCGATTCTTTCCGTTGAGGATGAAAATGTGAGGAATACCCGTATAATGATCGCTGAAGCGGCAGGTACGGTAATTAAGTCTGCTCTCAGACTTATATGCATGAGAGCACCCGAAAAGATTTAAGTTTATTTTAGGAGTTATTTATGTCCGGACATAGCAAATGGAATAATATTAAAAATAAAAAGGCAAAGACTGATGCCCAGAAGGGTAAGATATTTACGAAAATCGGTAAAGAGATCGCGATTGCCGTTCGTGACGGCGGCGCTGATCCTAATGGAAACTCTAAGCTGCGCGATCTCATTGAGAAGGCAAAAGCAAATAATGTTCCCAATGATAATATTGAGCGCGCTATTAAAAAGGCTTCCGGTGCGGATGCCGTTGATTATGAGGAGATCACATACGAGGGTTACGGCCCTTCTGGTGTAGCGGTGATCGTAACAACAGCTACCGATAATCGTAACAGAACAGCAGGTGAGGTTCGCCACTTCTTCGATAAGTACGGCGGCAATATGGGAACCAGCGGTTGCGTTGCATTTATGTTTACAGATAAGGGAGTTATCCTTATTGAAAAGGATGACAGTGTTGAAGAGGATAGCCTTATGGAGGCAGCTCTTGAGGCAGGCGCGGAGGATTTCAGCGCAGACGACGAGGTCTACGAGATATACACAGAACCCTCCGACCTCTCTGCAGTAAAGGAAGCTCTTGTAAGTGCAGGTTATACCATCGCCAGCGCAGAGCTTGATAAAATTCCTCAGAGCTACGTAACTCTTGAATCGGAAGAGGATATTAAGAATATGAATCTTCTCATAGAACATCTCGAGGATAACGATGATGTTCAGGATATTTTCCATAACTGGGAGAATTGTGATTAATTTAGGATTTTCCTAATGGCATTTGCTGAATTTGAAGGGAGATTAATATGCGTTTTGTAGAAGTTTCCTTTCCGAAGTTGGGTCTCGGTCCCTGGCAGTTTGACGGAGTTGCCTTTTCTCTCTTCGGGGTTGATGTTGCATGGTACGGCTTGCTAATAACTATGGGAATGGTGCTTGCCTTTTTCTTCGGACTGTGGCAAGCTAAAAAGGTTGGGATCAAAACCGACGATGTGATCGATCTTGCGATCCTTACCGTTTTGTTTTCAATTACCGGCGCTAGATTGATGTATGTTTTGTTTCCGCCAGAAGGTGTCGGCTTTTTGGCCACCAACGGAACTCTTTGGGAAAACATAAAACAAACCTTTGTTAATGTCATCAGTATCCGCGAAGGCGGTCTCTCCATAATCGGTGGCGTTTTCGGCGGATTTATGGCAGGTCTTGTGATCTCAAAATGGAAAAAGATCCGTTTTCCTATGCTTCTCGATATTCTTTCTCCTTGCGTTATGATCGGCCAGATCATCGGTCGTTGGGGTAACTTTATAAACGGAGAGGCATTCGGCTCAGTAACGGGTCTTCCTTGGGGCATGAAGCTTAATGTAGTTACCGAATATGAAGGACTCGGCATCATCAAATCTCCTATTGAACGGGGCTTTGATGTTAACGATCTCTTTCACCCAACATTTTTCTACGAGTCAATGTGGAATCTTCTCGGCTTTGTATTGATAATGATTTTCCATAAGAAGAAAAAGTTTCATGGACAGATCTTTGCATTCTACCTGATATGGTACGGTGCAGGAAGAGCGTTTATCGAAAGCTTGAGAACTGACAGTATGTTGCTTTTCGGACTTAAATTCAATCAGATGATCGGTATTCTTCTTGTTTTGATCGGTATCATTATTATGGTTTTAGGTCATCTGAAGACAAACAGGAATATTGATGTTATGTCCATGATCGGCAAAAAGGTCAGAAAAATGTTTCCCCAGAGGAATAAAGATACTGTAAAGGTCCAGAGAAAGTCAAAAAAAGCTGTGCTTCGTGAAAAAGTAAAGGGTATGAGTGAATCCGGAGCTGAGCAGGATGGTGAAGAGTAATATGGCACATATTATAGACGGAAAAAAGATCGCAGAGACTACTCGCGCTGATATTACGGCAAGAGTTGAGGCTTTTAAGAACGAAAACGGCTTTGTTCCCGGTCTTGCGGTTGTAATTGTCGGTGAAAATCCTGCCTCTAAGGTCTACGTAAGGAATAAAAAGCTTGCCTCTGAGCAGGCAGGAATGTATTCCGTTGTGTGCGAGATGCCTGAGAATACGACACAGGAAGAGCTTATGGCAAAGCTTTCACAGCTTAAGGCGGATGAGAAGATTCACGGAATCCTTGTGCAGCTTCCTCTCCCTAAGCACTTGAATGAAAGTGAAGTGCTTCGTTTTATTCCTCCTGAGAAGGATGTTGATGCCTTCCATGCTGAAAACACAGGACATATAATGATAGGTGACTATCATTTCCTCCCGTGTACTCCTGCCGGCGTCATGACTATGCTCAAATACGAGAATATTGACGTTGCAGGTAAAAAATGTGTTGTTATCGGCAGAAGCAACATAGTTGGCAAGCCTATGGCTATGCTTCTCCTGCATGCTGACGGAACGGTAACGGTATGCCATTCAAAAACCCAAAATCTTGCAGAGATAATAAGGCAGGCAGATATACTTGTGGTTGCCATTGGCAGAGCGAAGTTTGTGACAGGGGATATGGTCAAGCCCGGAGCTGTGGTTATCGATGTGGGTATGAACAGGGATGAGAATGGAAAGCTTTGCGGCGATTGTGATTTTGAATCGTGTGAGAAGGTGGCCGGTGCAATCACTCCCGTGCCCGGCGGGGTTGGTCCTATGACCATAACAACGCTTCTTGAAAACACCCTGAGAGCAGCAGAGCTTGCAGTTAAAAATGCTTGAAAAAACTTGAAAAATAGTAAAAATAGCACTTGACAATATATATATTTGATGCTATACTATATCCTGCCGCGCGGTATGGGTTCTAATAGCTTCGGCTAACCTTTTCCGGCGAGTCATAAAAGAAAGAGAGGTGCTTTTCGTGTACGCAGTAATCGAAACAGGCGGAAAGCAGTACAAGGTCACCGAGGGTGACGTTATCTTCGTTGAAAAGCTCACAGCTGACGAAGGTGCAGAAGTAGTTATTGACAAGGTTCTCGTTTGCGGTGAGGGTAGCGACGTTAAGGTTGGCGCTCCCACAGTTGACGGTGCTAAGGTCACTGCAAAGGTTGCAAAGAACGGCAAGGGCAAGAAGCTCTACGTTATGACCTACAAGCCCAAGAAGAACGAGAAGAAGAAGATGGGTCACAGACAGCCCTATACCAAGCTCGAGATCGTAAAGATCGAGGCATAAATATATGACTCATGTAAAATTCTTCCGCCGCGGTGGTATATACTACGGCTTTGAAGAAACAGGTCATACGGGATTTGCAGAATCCGGGGATGATATCCTTTGCTCCGCACTTTCCGCGATGACGATGCTGATCATTAATACAATAGAGATCTCCTATGCAAAGGAAGTCGATTATGAGGTCGACGAGGGTGCAACAAGGATCAGTGTAAAGTGTATGGCGGCTCTTCCCGAGTATTCCGAGGATGAGAAAGCCCAGTATGCTATTTCAGGTCTTTTTCAGGGGTATTTCTTCCAGCTTAATGATCTTTGTGAGGAATACTATGATTTTCTCGAGGTTGAAGAGGTTGACGACTGAGGCAGCCCGAGCTACACACACTAATAACGGAGGTAAATAACAATGCTTAGAATTGGTCTTCAGTTTTTTGCTCACAAGAAGGGTGTTGGTTCTACCAAGAATGGCCGTGACAGTGAGTCCAAGCGTCTTGGCGTGAAGAAGGCAGACGGTCAGACAGTACTCGCAGGCAACATTATCGTTCGCCAGAGGGGTACACACATTCATCCCGGCAACAATGTTGGCCGCGGTAGTGATGACACACTCTTTGCTCTTATCAACGGTAAGGTAAAGTTTGAGCATATCCACGGTGGCAGAAAGCAGGTTAGCGTATACGCTGACTAATCGCTTCTCAAAGTGATTTCAAAGGACAGAGTTTCTCTGTCCTTTTTTGTTGTTTGTAAAAAACTCATGTGTTTGTAATGAACAGGTTTTATCCTGTTTTTGAATAATTTTCCGAAATATTGTGACGTAAAACGGTAAAAAAGGTACTATATAGGTGAGGGGGTGAGGTAGGAAGATGAATGATGCGAATATTATAAGGCTTTATAATGATCGAGATGAAAGGGCAATAACAGAAACTAAAGAAAAATACGGAAATTATTGTTATAGTATTGCATATAACATCCTTGGAAATGATGAAGATGCCAAGGAAGTAGTGAATGATGCTTACCTCGCTGTCTGGAAAGCCATTCCTCCCGAGAATCCTCACTATTTCTCTTCATTTATCGGTAAAATAACAAGAAATATCGCTTTTAATCGTCACCGCCAGAGATCTGCAAAGAAAAGAAACGGATCCGTTGCAGATATAAGCCTTGAAGAGCTAACCGAATGTCTCTCAACAGCAAAGACTCTCGAAGCAGAGCTTGAGGAAAAGGATCTTACGCGCATCCTCGATGAATTTCTTTTGTCCATTTCCGCAAGGGACAGACGGGTATTTGTTAGGAGGTATTGGTATTTAGACAAGATATCCGATATATCCGAAAAATACAGTTATTCGGAAAGCAAGGTCAAAATGATACTATTAAGAACACGTAAAAAGCTTATTGAGAAACTCAGAAAGGAGAATATCAAATGAATCCAAAAGATTTACAGGATGCAATAGGAAATATTAATGATGCTTTTATTGCAGAAGCCGCAAAGACTACGAAACTTACCCCTAAAGTTTGGCTGCCTGCGGCAACCTTCATTGCTTGTGTTTTGCTTACGGTCCTCTTTCTTCCTTGGAACACGATATTTTCAAGAAATGATTCTTCTGTGAAAGATCCGATCCATGTGGACACCGCTGCGGGTGTTCTGGAAGATAGAGAAACCACAGCCATTGATACTACTGATATAAATAAGGATCCCTCCAAATCTGACACGGTTGAAAGTACGCAGGACGTTACAGAAAACACTACGCACGCTGATACTCAGAATAGTGTTGATTTTTCTGATACTCCCGACAAACAGATTACCTCTGTGATCCTGCCACCATCTTTTGTTTTTACCCCCACACCCGACACTGCAGACACGGATTACGATAGAAGCGAAGAATCCTCCAAGGAAGAAACTACGGCGGTTGAAGATGATATCGTAGTCCCCCTTGATCCGGATAAACCGAACGTTCCCGTCCTTCCACCTCACCAGGATCCCGTTATACTATCTCGTCCTCTGTATCCGGAGCAGGAACAGTATTTTCAGGCATCCTCTGTCTCCCAGTGGAGAAGTGTAAAAGATGAAAGGATCAAAGCTTTCAAAAGCGGAATAGGTAATATACAACGTTTTATGTCCCTGTCGGTACGCGAATTTTTTTCGGATTCAGGAAACGAAAATCTAATTTTCTCTCCTGTTAATACTTATATCTCACTGGGAATGCTTGCGGAAACTACAGCCCAAAACAGCCGAGCACAGCTTCTCAAACTACTCGGGGAAAATGATATCAACAGTCTGAAATCAAGCTCGAAAAACCTTTGGAACTGCTGCTATCGGGACGATGGCATCGTTACCGCTCTTTTAGGCAACTCACTATGGCTTGATAATTCCTTTACTCCAAAGACCTCTGTCACCGATGTCCTCTCCGAAAACTATTACGTCTCTTCGTTCGCCGGAAATATGGGTGACGAGGAATATGACACCCTTTTGCGCTCATGGCTTAATGAGCATACCAAGGGACTTCTCAAAAACACAGTAACGAATAACTATCTCGATCCTTATAGCGCAATATCAGTAATGTCTACCGTATATTTCAAAGCAGATTGGTCATCTGCATTTTCAAAAAAAAATACAGTAGATGGAGTGTTCCATTCACCCAATGGAGATATAACAGCCAAATTTATGCGTAAAGAACATACAGAAATACTCTACAGCGGTGAAAACTTCAGCGCAACACGCTTGAAATTCAAGGAAGGCGGAGCAATGTGGTTTATTCTTCCCGACGAGGACGTAAGCTTGCAAAGCCTTTTCAGTGATGCAGAAGTAATGGATTTTATCACAGGAAAAGCCCACGAAAAATCCGGCTCTTTATGTAAAGCCAGGATTAGGTTTGGTTTGCCGAAATTCGATATTACAACTGAGACAGACCTTGAAAAGGACCTGAAAAACCTGGGAATAACAGACGTATTCGATCCTTTGAGAGCTGACTTTTCTTCACTCACAGATGAGCAAATATATGTTAAAGACTTGAACCAAGCGGTGAGAGTGCGTATTGACGAATACGGCTGCGAAGCGGCGGCTGTTAATGTTAATGATAATGAGTGGACTGGTGGATACGGTAGCGCTGGTAGCGCTCAAGTTGTTGATCTCACCTTGAACAGACCTTTCATATTTGTTGTCACAAGTGATGCCGGTCTTCCTTTGTTTGTTGGAACGGTAAACCGTCCTAAATGAATATCTAAATGAAAACTGTTTTAGAAGAAACAGAAAGGAGTTTTATTATGAAAAAATTAATATTTTCTCTCTTGGCATGTTTAATGATACTTATCACTTCTGCAACTGTTTTTGCAGCTGAACCCCAAACAGATATCCAAGACTACAAATTGGACGAACTCTTTAAGGATTATCAGGGAAAGACTCTTGATGAAATGATTAAATTCATCGAATCCAACTCACGTGTTTACGTTTTCATTGAATTCTTCACAGATCATCTTTACGAAGAACGTGTTTATATGATTAATATTCACACGACAGGCCAGCGTACTTCGAAAGCATTTCCCGATCTTGAAGCCGTTGGAATTTCTAAAGACAACTGTGCAAAGTATTTAGTGAGCACCGCAAGGGTAACAAGGCCTGATTATTCAATGTCCTACTTTATGTTAGGTGAAATCGGAAACAGAGTTATGACTGTTGAACTCAACTATGGATTTGTTAGTTATATAAATTCCATTGACCGTGTGGAGCGCAATAAGCTGATTCTGAATTTTTTGATGAATTTAATCAATAACGACGAGGTTACCGGTGTTTCTTTTTCGTTTGATTATATAATTTACGGTGATTCAAACGGCAACACCAACATCGAAGAAACCGATATTGTCGGAGACTGCAACGGCGACGGCCGGATCAACGGTGCAGACGCATATCTTATGGTGTCGGCTATCAGCGGTAAAGATTTTGGCTGCATTGATCCCTTTGCAGTTGATATAATCGAAGACGGATATCTGAATGCAAAAGATTATTATGAATTAAAGAGAAAAATTGCTGTTGGATAAGTTCAAACTTTTAATGTGGACGCCCCGTGCAAATGCATGGGGCGTTTGCCTTTTTTTATACTGTTTTAGTCTTAAATATGCTTTATAGCTTGACCTTTTTTGAAAAATATTGTATAATTATTTGATAGTATAAGGGGAGGTGTGTCAATGGTTGAGATCACCGAAGTACGCGTGCATTCAAGAGCAGCGAAGATGGGTATTTTATCTGGTGACGTTCTTTTTTCAATAAACGGTCACGAAATTAATGATGTTCTTGATTACCGGTTCTATCTTGCTGAAAAGAAAATTGAGCTTCTCCTAAAAAGGGACGGCGAAGAATATTCTGTTTTGATTCAAAAGGGCGAATACGATGATATCGGTCTTGAATTTGCAACCCCTCTTATGGATCAAAAGCATAGATGTGAGAATAAATGCATTTTCTGTTTTATAGATCAGAATCCTAAGGGTATGAGGGAAAGTATCTATTTTAAGGATGACGATTCACGCCTTTCTTTTCTTCACGGTAACTATATTACTCTTACGAATCTGAACTCCAACGATATTCAGCGCATAATAAATATGCATATTTCTCCCGTGAATGTTTCCGTTCATACAACCAATCCCCAGCTTCGCGTTATGATGATGAAAAATAAGCGCTCGGGAGAAGTACTTTCATATCTCAGAACTCTCAGCGATGCTGGTATAAAGCTGCGCGGACAGATAGTCCTTTGTAAAGGTGTGAACGATGGGGCGGAGCTTGAAAGATCAATGAATGATCTTTGTGAGTACTATCCAAGTCTTGACAGCGTAAGCGTGGTTCCTGCAGGACTTACAGCATACAGAGACGGTCTTTATCCATTGGAGCCCTTCAGCGCAGAGGAATGTGCCGATGTGATCCGTCAGGTCACCGATTTCGGAGACAAATGTATTAAAAAGTACGGCGAACGGATTTTCTACGTTTCCGATGAATTTTACGTTAAAAGCGGAACACCCCTTCCGGATTATGAATTCTGGGGAGATTTTTCACAGATAGAAAACGGTGTCGGTATGCTTTCCTCATTTGAATATGAGTTTATGTGCGCTCTTTCTACCCTTGATGATGAAGAAAAAAAGGTGAAAAGGAAAGTTAGTATTGCTACGGGATATGCTTCTTTTGAGCTTATAAACAGCCTGTGCAATCGTCTTATGGAAGAATGTGCCGATCTTGAGATCAATGTATACAAAATTAAAAATAATTTTTTCGGCGGAGAGGTGACGGTGACAGGACTTCTCACCGGGACGGACATAGAAAAGCAGCTTTCGGGAAGGGAGCTTGGAGAGACACTTTATCTATCCCAAAATGTTCTTCGCAGTGAGGGAGATCTGTTTCTTTGCGGCATGACCCCGGAAAAGCTTTCTGAGAAGCTTGAAACTGAAATCGTATTTACACAGAATGATGGCGGAGATTTTCTTTATAAGCTTTGCAATATTGATGTGTGACTTAAAAATAGGACGGTGAATATATGTCAAAACCTGTAATTGCCATTGTCGGCAGACCTAATGTTGGTAAATCTACTCTTTTCAATAAGCTTATCGGCGAGAGAAGAGCAATTATTGAAGATACCCCGGGTGTTACCCGTGACCGTATCTACGGCGAAACTGAATGGCGCGGAAAGACAATGATAGTTATCGATACAGGCGGTATTGAGCCTAAAACCGATGATATCATTCTTAAGAAAATGCGCGAGCAGGCACAGATAGCCATTGATACGGCAGATGTTATCGTTTTCATGTGTGATATCCATACCGGTCTTGTGGCTGATGATCTTGATATCGCTGTAATGCTGAAAAAATCCGGAAAGCCTGTTATCCCCGTAATAAATAAGGTTGACCGTGTAGGAGATGTTCCTCCCGAGTTTTATGAATTCTATGAGCTGGGATTTGACAGTGACTTAATTGCACTTTCTTCACTTCACGGCAGCGGTAGCGGAGATCTTTTGGATGCTGTGATCGATGTCCTTCCCGAATTTGAGAATGAGGATAATGATGACGACGTTATCAGCGTTGCCGTTATCGGTAAGCCTAATGCAGGTAAATCATCACTTATTAATAAGATTCTGGGCGATGACAGGCTTATCGTTTCCAATATTGCAGGAACCACCAGAGACGCAATAGATACTCATTTTGAAAATGAATTCGGTAAATACAATTTCATAGATACTGCCGGTATCAGACGTCACGCAAGAGTTGAGGACAGAGTTGAAAAATACAGTGTTCTCCGCGCAAAAATGGCAGTTGAGAGAGCACAGGTTTGTCTTTTGGTTATTGATGCCAATGAAGGTGTTACTGAGCAGGATGAAAAGATTGCCGGTATTGCCCATGAGGCAGGCAAGGCCGTCATTATCTGTGTTAATAAGTGGGATCTTATTGAAAAGGATAACGCCACCGTTAATCAGTATACAAAAGAAGTTTACGATGCGCTGTCTTACATGACCTATGCCCCTCTTCTCTTTATTTCCGCTGAGACAGGCCAGAGGGTAGGTAAGCTTTTTGAGTATATCAATTATGTTCATAATCAGGCAAATACACGTATCTCTACAGGTATGCTCAACGATGTTCTTGCAGATGCCGTTAACCGTGTTCAGCCCCCAAGCGATAAGGGAAGACGCCTTAAGATTTATTATATGACTCAGATATCCGTGGCTCCTCCAACGTTTGTACTTTTTTGTAACAGTGCTGAGCTTTTCCATTTTTCATATCAGAGATATATTGAGAACTGTCTCAGACAGACCTTCGGTTTCAAGGGAACTCCCATCAGACTGAAAATCCGCCAG
>SVQJ01000051.1 GCA_015065395.1 Oscillospiraceae bacterium | reverse complement strand
TGAGGGCAAAAAGGTTTCTGTCATACTTGGCTTCAACACAAAGAGCGAGGTGTTCTATGAGGCTGAGTTTGCCGCTCTCGGTGCAGATGTTCGTGTAACTACGGCTGACGGCTCCTACGGTATCAAGGGATTTGTCACCGATGCGCTGGACGGTATGGAATACAGCTATTTCTACACCTGCGGTCCCGAGCCTATGCTCCGCGCGGTATACAATAAAACAAACACATCGGGTCAGTTCAGCTTTGAGGAGCGAATGGGCTGCGGATTCGGAGCCTGCATGGGTTGCTCCTGCAAGACTCTCTACGGAAACAAGAGAATCTGCAAGGAAGGACCCGTGCTTGTAAAGGAGGAGATAATATGGGAGAAGTAAATACCAAGGTGGATCTTTTGGGTATCGAGCTTGATAACCCCATAATCCCCGCCTCCGGCACCTTCGGATACGGCTATGAATTTGCAGAGCTTTACGATATAAACATTTTGGGCACGTTTTCCTTCAAGGGAACCACAAAGGATCCCCGATTCGGTAATCCCACTCCCAGGATCGCGGAGTGCTATGCGGGTATGATAAACGCAGTGGGCCTCCAGAACCCCGGAGTTGAAAAGGTGGTCAGCGAGGAGCTTCCCCGTCTTGCAAAATGCTTTAATAAGAAGGTAATGGCAAACGTGGGCGGATTTTCCGTTGAGGAATACGTATATACCGCCAAAATGCTTGACAGCTGTGATCAAGTCGGCTGGCTTGAGGTGAATATCAGCTGCCCCAACGTGCACGGCGGCGGTCTGAATTTCGGTTCCTATCCCGAAAGTGCCGCAGAGGTCATCGCGGCAGTGAAAAAGGAAGTTAAAAAGCCTGTGATCGCAAAGCTTTCCCCCAATGTTACCGATATTGCGGCTATTGCAAAGGCGGTAGAGGCGGCGGGAGCAGACGCGGTCAGCCTTATAAACACCCTGCTTGGAATGAGAATAAATCTCCAGACAAGAAAGCCCGTTATTGCAAATAAAATGGGCGGCTTTTCCGGCAGTGCTATTTTCCCCGTAGCGGTGAGAATGGTATATCAGGTGGCTAATGCGGTGAATATTCCCGTTATCGGCATGGGAGGCGTCACCACCGCTGAGGATGTTATCGAAATGATGATGGCAGGCGCCTGCGCCGTTGAGGTGGGAGCCGCAAATCTCATTGATCCTTGCGCATCACGCGATATTATCCTGGATCTGCCTCGGGTCATGGAAAAATACAGGATCGAAAATCTTAAAGATATAATAGGAGTATGCAAATAATGGGAAGAGACGTAATCATTGCCTGCGATTTTGCAAGCGCAGAGCAGACATTTGAATTTCTTGATAAATTCACTGGCAGAAAGCCTTTCGTTAAGATCGGAATGGAGCTTTTTTATGCAGAGGGTCCTTCCATCGTTCGTGAGATCAAGGCAAGAGGACATAAAATATTCCTTGACCTTAAGCTCCACGATATCCCCAATACCGTTAAGAAGTCTATGGCGGTTCTTTCCCGTCTTGACGTTGATATGACGAACCTCCACGCTTCCGGCACAGTCCGTATGATGGAGGGTGCTCTTGAGGGACTTACCCGTCCTGACGGAACAAGGCCTATCCTCATTGCGGTGACCCAGCTCACAAGCACTGACCAGGAGGCTATGGAGAATGACCTTCTCATTAAGGAGCCTATCGATAAGGTGGTTATGCACTATGCGTCCAATGCGGCAAAGGCAGGACTTGACGGAGTTGTTTGCTCTCCCCTGGAGGCAGGTAAGGTGCACGACACCTGCGGCAAGGACTTTATCACAGTCACTCCCGGCGTTCGCTTTGCTGACGGAGATATCGGAGACCAGAAGAGAGTTATGACCCCTGCTGAGGCAAAGAAGATCGGCTCTGACTATATCGTTGTAGGCAGACCCATCACCGCGGCTCCCGATCCCGTTGCGGCATACGAGCGTTGCGTGGCTGAATTTGTTGATTAAGGAGAAAGATAATGGAAAGCTATAAGAGAGAATTTATTGAGTTTCTTCAGAGTGCAAACGTTCTGAAGTTCGGCGATTTCACCGCAAAGAGCGGCAGAAAGATCCCCTATTTCGTAAATGCAGGCGAGATCAAAACAGGAGAGCAGATCTCCCGTCTCGGTGAATTTTATGCAAAGGCTTATCTCGAAAAGGTAGGCAATAAGAGATGCGTGCTTTACGGCCCCGCATATAAGGGCATTTCCATTGCGGTTGCCGCATCCATCGGACTTGCAAAAGCCGGCCTTGATGTTCCTTTCTTCTTTAACCGTAAGGAAGCAAAGGATCACGGCGAGGGCGGTGTTTTCGTAGGCTACAAGCCCGTAGCCGGTGAGGAGATCGTAATTACCGAGGATGTTATCACCGCAGGCACTGCAATCAGAGAATCCATGGCTATCCTCTCCGGCCTTGAGGGCGTAAAGGTTGCCGCTACCTTCGTTATGGTGGACCGTAAGGAAAAGGGTCAGGGCGAAAAGGGCGCTATGGCAGAGATCGCTGATGAGTTCGGCTTCCCCGTATACTCCGTAGTAGACGTTTATGATATTATCGAGTATCTTGAAGAAGACGAGGCAAACCGTGAAAACGTTGAGAGAATAAAGAATTATCTTGCCGTAAACGGCGCAAAGGACTGATTATGAGAAGTCTTATCGATATTCTGGATTTCACTCCGGAGGAAATAAACGAGCTTATTGATACGGCGAACGATATTATCGCATATCCCGATAAATATTGCGATCGCTGTAAGAGAAAAAAGCTGGCGACGCTTTTCTTTGAGCCCTCCACCAGAACCCGTCTTTCTTTTGAAGCGGCAATGATGGAGCTTGGAGGCAATGTTCTGGGCTTTTCCGAAGCGCAGAGCTCATCCAGCGCAAAGGGCGAGAGCGTTGCGGATACTGCGAAAACAGTTTCCTGCTATGCTGATATTATAGCAATGCGCCATCCCAAGGAGGGAGCCCCTCTGGTTGCGGCGATGAATGCTTCAATCCCCGTTATCAACGCAGGTGACGGAGGACACAATCACCCGACCCAGACCCTTACAGACCTTCTCACCATCAGCCGTGAGGTAGGCAGGCTTTCCGATTTCACCATCGGCTTTTGCGGAGACCTTAAATTCGGCAGAACGGTGCATTCGCTTATTACCGCTCTTTCAAGATATGCGGGCATCAAGGTCATCCTTATTTCTCCCGAGGAGCTGAAGCTCCCAAGCTACGTGAGAAAGGATGTTCTTGATAAAAATGCTATTCCTTATGTGGAGACATCAAGCCTTGAAAGTGTTATGGGTGAGCTTGATGTGCTTTATATGACCAGAGTTCAGAGGGAGAGATTCTTTAACGAAGAGGATTATCTCAGACTTAAGGACAGTTATATCCTGACCCCCGAAAAGCTGGAAAGCGCAAAGGAAAGACTTTGCATCATGCATCCCCTGCCTCGCGTTAACGAAATAAGCACGGCTATCGATTCCGATCCCAGAGCCGCGTATTTCCGTCAGGTCAATTACGGAAAATACATTCGCATGGCTTTGATACTGAAGCTTCTCAGCGAAGCGGGAAGAATATAAGGAGGTCTGAAGCTATGAAGGTAGATGAGATCAAGAACGGCATAGTTATCGACCATATCCCTGCCGGCCGCGGAATGCAGCTTTATGAGCTTCTGGAGCTGGAAAAGCTTGATTGCCACCTTGCAATCATCAAGAACGCTCTCAGCCGCAAAATGGGCAAAAAGGATATAATCAAAATAGACAGCACAATTTCTCTGAACGTGGATATCGTGGGATATATCGCCCCCACCGTGACTATCAATATTATCAGAGAGGGCGTTATTTGCGAGAAAAAGAAGGTAAGCCTTCCCGAAACTCTCACAAATGTGATAAAGTGCAAAAACCCCCGTTGCATCACCTCCACCGAGCAGGAGCTTGACCATAAATTCAAGCTCACCGACAGAGATGCGGGAGTTTACCGTTGCATTTATTGCGAGACCAAAGCCGCAGATAAAAAGTGATGTGATAATTTGAAAACCAAAAGGGGTTGCCGCAAGTTAGCGACAACCCCTTTTGGTTTTCAAATTTCGGGTCTTATATAACTAAGTATCAAGCTCTTTCGAAAGGATTATTCCTCTGTCGCTTGCCTCAAAGCAACAAATCTTAATATTCAGCTTATCATATAGCACTCTCAAGTTATTTGTGAACAGTTATGTATCAATTCAACTTAACTGAATTTTACTGTTTTAACAAAAAGCCCCTGCAAAAGCCTACAGCGGCTTTGGCAGGGGTCGTTCTGCAGATTGGAGAAACGAGATCAATCGGGGCATCTTTCTGCAAGAGCGTTGTGGTATTTCTGGTAGAAGGATTCAAAATATCCGCCGTCAAGAGCTTCGCGGATCTTTTTCATAAGCTCATTGTAGAAATAAAGATTGTGTGTCACTGCAAGGCGCATACCGACGGCCTCTTTTGCCTTTATCAGGTGTCTGATATAGGAGCGGCTGTGGTGACGGCAGGCGGGACAGTTGCAGTTTTCATCGATAGGACGGGGGTCACGGGCATATTTCTCATTCATGATATTCATTTTGCCGTTCCAGGTGAAGACGTTTCCGTGGCGGGCATTTCTGGAGGGCATAACGCAGTCAAAGAAATCCACTCCCATGTGAACAGCCTCTAAAATGTTCTGAGGAGTGCCCACGCCCATGAGATAACGGGGCTTGTTTTCGGGCATATATGGCTCCACTGCGTTGATGATGCGGTACATTTCCTCAGCCTCTTCACCGACGGCAAGACCGCCGATGGCGTAACCGTTAAGATCGAGCTCAGCGATCTTTTGCATGTGCTCGATTCTAAGATCCTCGTAGGTGCTTCCCTGGTTGATTCCGAAAAGCATCTGACCGGGGTTGACCGTATCGGGAAGGGAATTGAGCCTTTCCATTTCGGCTTTGCATCTTTCGAGCCAGCGGAAGGTGCGGTCGCAGGATTGCTTTGTATATTTATATTCCGCAGGATTTTCGATGCATTCGTCAAATGCCATGGCAATGGTTGAGCCAAGGTTTGACTGTATCTGCATACTTTCCTCAGGTCCCATGAAGATGCGTTTTCCATCGATATGGGATGCGAAATAAACGCCCTCCTCCTTTATGCGGCGAAGAGAGGAGAGGGAAAACACCTGAAATCCGCCGGAATCTGTGAGGATGGGCTTTTTCCATCCGGTGAAGCCCTGAAGGCCGCCCATGTCGTGAACAAGTCTGTCTCCGGGACGAAGATGAAGGTGGTAGGTGTTTGAAAGCATCACCTGGCAGCCCACCTCTTCAAGATCCCATGCATCAAGTCCGCCCTTGATGGCAGCGCAGGTTGCAACGTTCATAAACACAGGCGTCTCGATAACTCCGTGGGGAGTAACAAGTCTTCCTCTGCGTGCTCTCTGGTCTTTTGTAATGACTGTAAACATATATGTACCTTTTTAACCTTTTCACATCAGTCGCTCAAACTGGCGTTCAATAGAATTCTTTTTTATCTCAAAAGCCACGGGCCTGCCGTGGGGACAGGTCTTGATGACCGATCCGTTTTCGTCCGGCTCCTGCAAAAGCTTTTTGCAAAGCCATTCGATATGATCTCTGCCATAAACTCTTCCGCCCTTTATTGCCGCCTTGCAGGATGCCTGATAAAGCTTAGCTTCAAAATATTTTGCTCCTGTTGCCTCAACGCTCCCCGTGGAATCGTAAAGCACGCTTGCAAGCTCGCATATCATATCGCAGCCGGCTCCTCTGCCAAGCTCCGAGGGAACCTCGGTCAGCACTAAGGTCTTTGCCGCTTTGTCATAGGTATAGGCAAAGCCCATCGCTTTTATTTTGTCTTCATATTCGGTGAGGGCCTGCGCCTCCTCTTCGCTGACAGCCACGCTTGCAGGATACATGAGAAGCTGTGCAGAACGCTCTTTTGCCGCCATGTTGCGGCAAAGCTCGTCAAAGAGTATTCTCTCGTGGGCGGCGTGCTTGTCAATTATAAGCAGTCTGTCGGAAAGCTGAACTATAACATAACAGTTATATGCTTCGCCGATAATGGTAAAATCGGGTGTTCTTTCCTGCACTTTTGCCGCTTTTTTCTCTTGGGGAGCATCGGTCTGTATTGCCGTTTGCTCCTTGGACAGGGGAGCGGGCTCAGGTCTTATGATCTCCCGCTTTTCTGTAAGAGGAGTAGAAATTGCCTCGCGCACCGCGGGGATATGTGTTTTTTTCTCCTCTTTTATATCTTCTTTTTTCTCCGCCGGCAAGGTTAGCTTTTCCCGGGGAATATCAATTTTGATCTGTGCTTTTTCGGGGCGGCTTTCCGCTGTTCTCTCAACAGGGACGAAAGCGTTTTGAGCAGTTACGCCGGAAGTGCTTTTATAGCTTTTTTGTGCGGCACTTATATTTTCGCCTCCCTTGAAGGACACATCGGTCCTTCCGATACGCATTTCAGGTCTGGAAAGGGTGTTCTGCAGGGTATTGAGCACCGCGTAGTATACGGCTTCAAAGATTATTCTTTCGTTTGCAAATTTCACTTCCAGCTTTGAAGGATGAACGTTAACGTCCACCACTGCAGGGTTCAGAGAGATATTCAGAATGCAAACGGGAAATTTTCCGTGGGGGATACGTGTGGCATAGGCCTGCTCGATGGCGGCCATGGCGGTACGGCTTTTCACAAATCTTCCGTTTATGAAGAAATTTTCGGAATTTTTGTTGCCTCTCACAAGATCGGGCTCTCCTATGTAACCGCTCACGCGTATACCGTTCGTATCGGTTCTGTCAACAGGGCTCATTCTCATGGCGGTATCTTTTCCGAAAACCGAGTATATGGCACTTCTCAGGTCCCCGTTGCCCTGGGTTATGAATCGGACTTCTCCGTCCATCACGTATTTTATGGAAACCTCCGGGGATGAGACGGCGATCTTTTCCATGACGGCGCTTACTGCTGCCCCCTCGGATGCATCCTTTTTCAAAAATTTCCGTCTGGCAGGAACGTTGTAGAAAAGCTCGCTGACCACCACGGTGGTACCCACGGCGGCACCCGTTTCGCTTATATCAACGATCTCTCCGCCCTCGCATTCCATAACGCAGCCCATAGTATTTCCCCGTGCACGGGAAAGGATCTTCAGCTTGCAAACGGAAGCGATGGCAGCCAATGCCTCTCCGCGAAATCCTAAAGTTCCGATCGCGCTGAGATCTTCTGCGGTTGCGATCTTGCTGGTGGCATGGCGGAGCACCGTAAGGGGGATATCTTCAGGCTCGATACCGCAGCCGTTATCGGAAACGCGCATAAAGGTCGTACCACCGTGGCGTATCTCCACGGTGATGGCAGTTGCTCCTGCGTCTATTGAGTTTTCACAAAGCTCTTTTATAACGGAGGCGGGTCTGTCAACCACCTCGCCTGCGGCAATAAGGTTTGCCACGTCAAAGCCGAGAACGTTTATTTTTCCCACAGGGTGCTCCTTTCTTTGTTATTCCAGATCTTTCTTCCACTTGAAGATAAGATTCATAGCTTCAATGGGGGTAAGAGTGTTGATATCCGTTTTTCGGATCGCTTCGCAAACTGCCTCGCGGTTAATATCATCAAAGCTTATAGACATAGCTTCAAAGGGATCGTTATCGTCGTTTCTTTTGCCGTGCGGTGAGGGCAGGCTCACTGTATTGCCTTCCTCCTCAAGTCCGCGAAGGACCTCCTTAGCCCTTTTGACGATCTCCTTGGGGATGCCCGCAAGTTTTGCTACCTCTATGCCGTAGCTTTCGTCAACGGGTCCCTTCACTATTTTGCGAAGAAACGTAAGGTCATCGCCGCGCTTTTTAACTGCCACGTTGTAGTTCACGACGCCCTCTATTTCACCTTCAAGGTCGGTGAGCTCATGGTAATGGGTGGCAAACATTGTTTTGGCACCCAGCTTCTTGCCCGCGGTATATTCAAGCACTGCCCGTGCAATGGACATACCGTCAAAGGTGCTGGTACCGCGTCCTATCTCGTCGTAAATTATGAAGGAGCGGTTCGTTGCGTTTTTAAGGATATATGCCACCTCCTGCATTTCAAGCATAAAGGTGGATTGGCCTGATGCCAGGTCATCCGATGCGCCCACACGGGTGAAAAGCTTATCAACTACTCCGATCCGCGCATCTGATGCGGGAACGAAGGAGCCTATTTGTGCCATAAGGATTATGAGGGCGCATTGGCGCATATATGTGGATTTGCCGGCCATGTTAGGGCCTGTGATAAGCATGAGACGATTGTCTTGTGTATCTAGGACGGCATCGTTTGGAACAAAATAAGCGTCCTTTACAAATTTTTCAACAACGGGATGTCGGCCGTCCTTGATAATAACTGCATTTCCCGAATCGATTTCGGGGCAAACATAATTATTAAGGGCAGCGACCTCCGCAAGGCTCACGAAAACGTCAAGCTGGGCAAGAGCGGCGGCACTTTTTCTGATCCTTTGAGCGTTATCGGCGACTCTGTCTCTGATTTGGGAAAAGATCTCGTATTCAAGATTCTTTACCTTATCGGACGCGCCGAATATGGTGCTTTCCAGCTCTTTAAGCTCCTCCGTTATGTATCGCTCGCCGTTTGCAAGGGTCTGCTTTCTTATATAATGGTCGGGAACGTCGTTCATAAAGGATTTGGAGACCTCGATATAGTAGCCGAAGACTTTATTTGAAGCTATTTTAAGGGTCTTTATTCCCGTTGCTTCCTTTTCTCTTTCCTCGATGCCCTTTATGTATGCTGAGGCATTATTCATGATACTGCGAAGCTCGTCAACTGTGGGATCGTAACCCTCGCGTATCATACCGCCCTCTCTCACCTGGAAGGGGGGATTTTCAACGATTGCCTCCGATATCATTTTATAAACGTCTGAAAGCTCGTCTATCTCCTCCCATATATGGGAAAGATTTGCGCTCTGTGTCTCTGAAAGAAGATATTTGATCCTTGGAAGCACCTCGACAGTCTGGCAAATTGCCCGAAGCTCTCTTGCACTTGCGGTTCCGTAGGTGATCTTTGTCATAAGTCTCTCAAGGTCAAGAACCTTCTGAAGAGTTTCCCTTATTTCCTCGCGGAGCATGAAATTGTCTTTCAGCTCTGCAACGCTTCTTTGGCGGCTGACGATCTCCTTCACATTTGTCAGAGGATGCTCGATGAGAGAGCGGAGGAGGCGTGCGCCCATTGCAGTCCCTGTTTTGTCAAGGACCCAAAGGAGAGAGCCCTTTTTATCCTTGGTGAGCATGGTTTCGCAAAGCTCCAGATTACGGCGCGTGCTCATATCCATTTCAAGGAACTGGGAATTTTCATAGATATCTATTTCGGTGATATAGGAAATATCGGATTTCTGTGTGTCTGAGATATATCCAAGGGCAGCTCCCGCGCAAACGACCGCGGAATGGTATCTTTCGCTGCCCTCGTAGGGGCCGAACTGTCTTTTATAGCGGCTGTATGCACTGTCGCCGAAATAGCCCATGAGGGATGAGGTGCAAAGAACTTCTCTGTCCTTGAAATATGCGGCGATCCCGGGATGCTCGGAAATATCCGTATTAACGATAGCCTCTCTGGGGGCATAGGTGGAAAGCTCAGTGAGAAGGTCAGTCTCAAAGCCTTCGCCTTCAAAGGAGGTTGCTCTCATCTGAGCCGTGGAGATATCCGCAAAGGCAATGCCGGCTCCTCTTTGCGTAAAGCAAATGGCGCAAAGATAATTGTTGCGGCTGTCATTAAGAAGATCTGCTTCGATCACCGTGCCGGGGGTGATAACTCTCACCACTTCCCGTTTTACAAGTCCTTTTGCGAGGGCAGGGTCCTCGGTCTGCTCACAGATCGCGACCTTATATCCCTTTGAGATGAGCTTTCCTATATAGCCCTCGGAGGAGTGGAAGGGAACACCGCACATAGGTGCCCGATTTCCCTCTCCGCAGTCTCTTCCCGTCAGGGTCAGCTCAAGCTCCTTGGATGCTATCTGTGCATCCTCGAAGAACATTTCATAAAAATCTCCCAGGCGGTAGAAAAGGATATGGTCCCTGTATTCGTCCTTCACCTGAAAGTATTGCTGCATCATAGGCGTCATAGCCATTAGAATTTACCAACCTTTATTGATTATGATATCAGTGGCAGCCGCTGCAGGTAGAGCAGTCGTGGGTGCAGCCGGATCTCTTTCCTGTAAGATGGAATTCTATTTCATCGTAAACTGCCTTATAATAAACCTCATATTCATCGCTTGCGGATTTGAAGGCTTCGTAAAGGGGATTTGCGATGATCTGGGTGTAGATCTCGTTGAGTCTCTTCTGGATGGCGTCGATAATGCCCTGATCTCTGTCGTCCTTGGCATATTCCTCGGTAAGGGCAGTCTGTTGTGCCTGGTACTCAACAAGGAGGGTACCGATAACGGGGTCATCGGAATATGCTCTTCCTGCCTCGTTTACAGCGATATAGCGGGGATCCTCCTTAATGAGGTCGCAAAGGTTTTTTACGG
>SVQJ01000050.1 GCA_015065395.1 Oscillospiraceae bacterium | reverse complement strand
GGTAAATGTCGTGTCCGTTTATTACAACTCGCCCGTCCGTTGCCGCAAGGCAGCCGGTCATAATATTCATGGTAGTGGATTTTCCCGCGCCGTTTGGACCGAGAAAACCGTAAATATGCCCTTCGCTGACGGTGAAGCTTATGTTTTTCACCGCAGGGTTCTTTGCATAGCTTTTGGAAAGATTTTTAACCTTTATCAAAACCTTTTCCCTCCGAAACAAATGATTTTACAGCAAAAGCTGGATTAACTTATATATTATATCATCTTATTGACCGAAATGTGTGAACAAAATCACAAATTTACAAATTCTTTTATCAAAAACTCAAATTGTTAAAAATAAGGGCAGTATTGTAAAAAAATATCCCGTTATCATTGCAAAAAGCGAAAAAAAGTATTATACTATAAATGTAAAAGAATGTCTTATATCGAAATGAAAGGAGAAAATCATGCGTTTGTTCGGAATGAGAAAAGATATAGGTATAGATCTTGGAACAGCTACCGTCCTCGTTTATGTTCAGGGTAAGGGCATCGTGCTCAAGGAACCCTCCGTTGTTGCCATTGACAGAAATACAGATAAAATACTTAAAGTGGGAAAGGAAGCGCAGATGATGCTGGGAAGGACCCCCGGTAATATCACCGCTATCCGTCCCTTGAGAGAAGGCGTTATCAGCCAATATGAGTACACGCTGAGAATGATCCAGTATTTTATAAAGCGTGCCTGCGGCAATTCGATCCTTGCTCCCCGTGTTATTATATGTGTTCCCAGCGGTATCACCGAGGTGGAGGAGAGAGCTGTTGTTGATGCGGCGACCCAGGCAGGGGCAAAGAATACCTATCTTATAGAGGAGCCCGTCGCCGCGGCGATCGGCGCCGGTATTGATATATCCACCCCCAACGGTCACATGATCGTAGATATCGGAGGCGGAACAACGGACGTTGCCGTTATTTCTCTCGGCGGAGTTGTGGTCTCCGAGTCCATAAAGGTGGCGGGAGATAAATTCGATGAAGCCATAATCCGCTATGTGCGCCGCCGTCATAATGTGCTTATCGGAGAGCGGACCGCAGAGGAGATAAAGATAAAGGTCGGCGGAGTATGGCAGAGAGAGGAGCCCAGGGTCATTGAGGTTAAGGGGCGCTGCCTCGTGCAGGGACTTCCCAAGGTGGTCCGTATCTCATCCCTCGAAATGCCGGATGCTCTGGAGGAGCCCATAACAGCTATTCTTGAGGCTGTTTGCTCCGTTATCGAGAGAACTCCACCTGAGCTTGTGGGCGATATTCTCTATAACGGTATCGTCATGACGGGTGGCGGAAGCCTGCTCTATGGTCTTGACAGGCTTATTGCTAACGTTACCGGTATAAAGACCAGGATCGCCGATAAAGCTGTATCCTGCGTTGCACTGGGTACGGGTATGTCTCTTGAAAATATTTCAAGCATCCCCGAGGGTGCCATTAATATTTCAAGACAAAGGCAAAAGCAGCTTTAAGCTTTCGTATTATCAAGTTTTGCCTTGTCTGACAGTTTAGTGGATTTTTCTGTTCTTTCCTTGAAAGGAAAGAACCAAAGGAACTTTAATAAGACAAAAATAGTGAAAAGGCAAAAAGGCCCTAAAATAGTAAGGTGCACAAAAATGAACGAGTTCATTTTGTGCACCTTACTATTTTAGGTTACGGCACCTTGGGTGCCTCAGCCAAAGCAGATATCTGCTTTGATGACGCATTTTGCTTTGTGATTTTCGGCAAAAAACATTTCGAAAAGTTTCCGTTGATCTCAGTCAAAATAAGTATAAAGCTCACCGCAATCGAAATACCGTGCCTCGGCGTTATCGTATTTTTTGTTTATTTTTGCGGTCAATGCTTCCATAGCGAATCGCTCGCTTCCTGCGTGTCCCAGGATAACGAGAGTTTTTTGCTTCCCGAGCTGAGCCGCATCACGGGTGGGCTCTGCATCGTGCCATTCGCAAAGCTCGCCGCCGAAAGCAAGCTGAGCTTCATCGTCGGTAGCAAAATTAAGATAGGAATCTCCGCCGCGGTGACCGAGAAGGAGGTAGACCTTTGATATCATTCCGTCTCTGCTTCCGACTATCCTCGGGTGGGTGATGCCTATTTTTTCTTTCACCTCTTCAACTGCTTCTCTCAGATCCTTGGGCTTTGCAAAGCGGAAAATGAATTCTCCGTCAAAGTCTCCCTCCCATCCGAGGTATTGGAGGAATGCAAGGCTCACCATGTCGGGGCCGTCAAGATGCATGGCATCGTGATAGCGGTAAAGGGTTATGCCGGCGTTTTCCAAAAGCTCTTTTTTGGCTTTGGAGTAGGGATTGGATTCATCGTAATTGTCAACATGATCGTAAAAGATGGGCTCGTGGGTGATAAGAAGCTGGCAACCCCATTCTGCGGCGCGGCGGATGACGTCGGGGCTTGCAGTCATGCAAACGCCGATCTTATCCACCTCGCAGTTTTCATCACCAAGCTTTATTTTGTCCACGGTCCAGCTTTTGTTGTTTTCTGTAAAATCCTTGCCGATGATATCGGTCATGATCTCAAATGCTTTCATTTCAGCGCGTCCTTTCGTTGCTTTCTGAAAACAGTATAACAAATTCCCAAGGCTATTTCAACACTTTCTTTTTTTGTGAATATACTGTCATTGGAGAAAACGAAAGGAATCAACGATATGAATTTACCCTTTACAGGCTGTGCTACAGCACTTATAACGCCGATGAAATGGGGAGGAATCGATCTTGGAGCTCTGTCTGCGCTGATCGAGCGGCAGATATCGGCAGGGATCGGCGCCCTTGTTCCCTGCGGCACCACGGGAGAGGCATCCACCCTTTCCGGAGAAGAGAAGCTTCGGGTCATATCCCATACCGTGAAATGCGCAAAGGGCAGGGTCCCCGTTATTGCAGGATGCTCTTCCACGTCCACCAAACGCCTTGCAGAGCTTGCAAGAGAGGCGCAAAAAGCAGGCGCGGACGCACTTCTGTGCCTTTCTCCTTACTATAATAAGGCATCAAAGGAGGGGGTATATCTTCACTATAAATACGTGTGCGAGCGGGTGGATGTTCCGGTGATAGCATACAACGTACCCCAAAGGACGGGGCTATCCATTGATATAGAAACATATAAAAGGCTTTCTGCGCTCAAAAGCTTTGCAGGAGTTAAGGAGGCATCGGGAAACGTATCCTATTGCTCAAGGGTGCTTTCGCGCTTTGCCACTCAGTTTCCCCTGTACAGCGGGTGCGATGAGCTGACGGCACCCCTTTATGCCTTGGGTGCTTCAGGGGTAATATCTGTTGCGGCAAACGCTGTTCCCGAAATGATGGTAAGGCTTTGTTCTCTTTGTGAAAAGGGGGATATGAAGGCGGCGGCAGAGTGCCAGATAAAACTTGCGCCCTTTATGGAAGCATTGTTTTCCGAGGTAAACCCCATACCGATAAAGACCGCACTCGCAATGATGGGTATGTGCACCGAGGAAATGCGCTTGCCTCTGTGTCCCTTAAATAGTGCGCAAAGGGAAGGTCTCATCTTTGAAATGAAACGTCTTGGAATAAGCGTGTCGAAAAGTATGGAAAAAATGTGAATACTTCTTGACAAAGTCGGGCACGATAAGTATAATGAAAAAAGTAAGAGGGAGTAGTTTGTGCCGAGTCTTCGGTACTGTGCGGTTCGTCATCCCGTAGAAATACCGGGCCGTACACGAAACAGCTTGTTTTGAAACGAGACTTTTGCCGCATTTCGCGGCAGAAGTCTCTTTTTTTTGCGAAAAAATCAAGGAAGAGGGAAATAAAAATGTTAATGTATGTGCTTTTGATCGTGGGTTTCTTTTTGCTTGTCAAGGGTGCGGATTTCTTTGTTGAGGGCGCTTCCAGCGTTGCAAAGCTTCTGGGGGTTCCCAGCGTTGTCATCGGTCTTACCATTGTGGCTATGGGAACAAGTGCTCCCGAGGCATCCGTAAGCATCAATGCGGCGCTTTCCGGAAGCAACGAGATCGCGGTGAGCAACGTGGTAGGATCAAATATATTCAATCTTCTTGTAGTTGTGGGTGCCTGCAGTGCTATCAGGCCCTTCGCCCTGGATAAGGATCTTCTCCATCGCGATTTCCCCGTGAATATCGGCGCAAGCATAATTCTTTTCCTGCTTGTTATGCTGCTTGGTAAAATAAGCCGTGCGGCAGGTATCGTTTTTCTTGTGCTGATCATGAGCTATATAGCATATCTCGTTATCGGTGCCCTTAAAAACCGTGAGAAGGGCGAGGAGGTAAAGGCACTTTCTCCTCTTCTCAGCATTGTATATATCGCCGGAGGGCTGTGTGCCGTTATCTTCGGCGGAGATATGGTAAAGAACAACGCTTGCCTTATTGCCGAGAGCTGGGGTTGGAGCGAGAATCTTATAGCACTTACCATAATTGCCGTAGGAACGAGCCTTCCCGAGCTTGTAACAAGCATCGCCGCAGCAAGAAAGGGCGATAGCGGTCTTGCTCTTGGTAACGTGGTGGGATCGAACATTTTCAATATTTTCCTCATTCTGGGACTTTCCGGAACCATATCTCCCATAACAACGGATACGGAGGCGGTCATAAACTGCGCTGTTGTGCTGGGAGTAACCGCCGCTATGTTTGCATATTGCCTTGTTAAAAAGAAGATGGGAAGAATATCCGGATTTGTTTGCCTTGGTGCATACGTTGCCTATACCACATATCTTTTGCTCGTATAATAAATGTCCCCGAACGGAGGCCGTCACGAAAAACGGCGCCATTCGGGGAGTTTTGCTTTATACTGCTTTCCCTGCTCTTGACGCATCTTTTTTTCAATGGTACAATAAGCATATATTTTCTATAAGAGGAAATAACAGAAATGAACGAAAAAAACATTAATATAGAAAAGCTTTCGCTTCTTGCAAAGCTTCAGCTTTCCGAGGATGAGAAGGCATCTTTGGAAAATGATCTGAAAAGGATAGTGACCCTTGCCGATGATCTTTTGTCCGTGGAAAATCAACTGCTTTTCCACGAGGAGGACGAAGGGATAGAATTGAGAGAAGATACAGAGGGAAAGTCTCTTTCGAGGGACAGTGCTTTGAAAAATGCCCCCGATACTTTTGAGGGATTCATCGCTGTTCCCAAGTTTTTGAATTAAAGGGCGGATACATGATGGACGAAATGATAAGCAGGAGCCTTTGTGAGCACGTTGAGGCACTGAGAAATAAAGAATATTCCGCCGTCGAGCTTGCGGGGGCGTTTCTGAAGAGGATGGAGGAGGCAGAGCCTTCCATCGGGGCGTATCTTTGGTCTTCTCCTGAGATGGCGCTGGAAAGCGCGGCTCTTGCGGATAAGCGCTTGGCTTTGGGGAATGCACCTCTGCTTTGCGGAATTCCCATGTCCCTTAAGGATAATATATCCACAAAAGATATCCCCACTACCTGTGCCTCCCGTATGCTTGAAGGCTATATCCCCCCCTACAGCGCCACCGTTTGGGAAAAGCTTTCCGATGAGGGCTGCGTGCTTTTGGGAAAAACGAATATGGATGAGTTTGCCATGGGCTCGTGCAATGAGAATTCAGCATTTGCAGTAACGAAAAATCCTTTGGATACTTCACGCTCTCCCGGCGGATCCTCGGGAGGCAGCGGTGCGAGCGTGGCGGCAGGTGAGGCGGTATTTTCTATCGGCAGTGATACAGGCGGCTCGGTGAGGACCCCTGCGGCATACTGCGGTCTTGTGGGAATGAAGCCTACCTATGGCAGAGTATCCAGATACGGGCTGGTGGCGTTTGCTTCTTCCTTTGATCAGATAGGTCCTATCACAAGGACTGTTAAGGATAACGCAACGGTGCTTTGTGCGATCTCGGGAGCAGATAAGAGGGATTCTCAAAGCAGAAACGGCGGCAGCGCTATGCCTTGCGATATTGATCCCAAAAAGCTTCGGGTCGGCATCTGTGAGGAATTTATGTCGGACGGAGTGAGTGAGCAGGTGAAAAATGCTCACAGAAAAGCGGCGGATGCTCTTTTGGGGATGGGAGCGCAGATCGTTCAAGTAAAGCTTCCCAATATAAACCGCGCTCTCGGAGCATATTACGTGATCTCATCTGCAGAGGCATCCTCAAACCTTGCAAGATTTGACGGAATAAGATACGGGTACAGAACAAAAAATGCTTCGGCTGATATGGATGATATATATAAGATGAGCCGCCAAGAGGGCTTTGGCAGAGAAGTTAAGCGAAGGATAATGCTGGGAACTCATGCATTGAGTGAGGGATTTCGGGACGAATATTATAAGAAAGCGCTTTTGGCAAAGGCACTTCTGAAAGAGGATCTTGAAAAGGCTTTTTCGGAGTGCGATCTTATCCTTTCCCCCACGGTGCCCTCGGCGGCTCCCGTCCTCGGCTCTCTGGAAGATCCTTTGAGAGCTTATATGACGGACGTGTTTTCGGTTCCGGCAAATATTGCAGGCATTCCTGCCCTTGCCTTACCCTTCGGGACGGGTGAAGGAGGACTTCCCCTGAGCGTTCAGCTTATGGGACGGAAGTTTTCGGAAAGCCTGCTTTACAGCGTCGGCCTTTTGCTTGAGGGGGGAAATAAATGAATTATATAAACGATTATGAGGCGGTCATCGGTCTTGAGGTTCATGTGGAGCTGAAGACTGAAACAAAAATATTCTGCCGATGCTCTGCCTCATTTGGCGGAGAGCCGAATACCAAGGTCTGCCCCGTATGTCTGGGGCTTCCCGGTGCGCTCCCCGTTCTCAACAAAAAGGCAGTTGATCTTGCAATAAAGGCAGGGCTTTGCACAGGCTGTGAAATATCGGAGATCTCTTTTTTTGACAGAAAAAACTATTTTTATCCCGATCTTCCAAAGGCCTACCAGATAACACAGTTTGATGTGCCCCTGTGCAAAAACGGCAGCCTTCTGATAGAGACCGAGGACGGAGAAAAGAGGGTGGGCATAACCCGTATCCATATTGAGGAGGATGCGGGAAAGCTTAACCATGATAACGAAAAAACTCTCATTGATTGCAACCGATGCGGAGTTGGGCTTATTGAGATAGTCACCGAGCCCGACCTGAGAAGCGGGGACGAGGCAAAGGCTTTTCTTAAAAAGCTTCGCACCCATCTTTTGTACGCCGGCGTTTCGGATTGCAAAATGAACGAGGGAAGCCTGCGCTGTGACGTGAATCTTTCCGTAAGAAAAAGGGGAGAGACAGCCCTCGGGGTGCGCACGGAGATGAAAAATCTGAATTCCTTTCAGTTTGTGGGAAAGGCAATAGAATATGAATACCGCAGACAGGTGCAGGCTGTCGAGAGGGGAGAGCAGATAGTTCAGGAAACGAGGCGCTTTGATGCTCAGAGCGGGAAAACATTTTCTATGAGGACCAAGGAAAACGCAAACGATTACAGATTTTTTCCGGAGCCGGATCTCCCCCCATTGGTGCTTTCGCAAAAGCATATCGAAAAGCTGAAAAGTGAGATTCCTTCGCTCCCCGATGAGAGAGAGGAGAGATATATAAAGGAGTACTGTATTCCTTGCAAAACGGCAAGGATAATTGCAGGGGATGTTTTTCTTGCAGATTATTTTGAAAGATGCGCCGCTGCTTCGAAGCATCCTGAAGCGGTTGCCAATCTGCTAACCTCTTTCATAATGGGTATGTGCGGCGGAGAGCATTTTGAGTGTAATGCAGACCCCTTGCATTTTGCCTGTGTTGCGGATATGCAGAGTGAGGGGGTCATAAATTCTCAGGTGGCAAAAATGCTTCTTGCCGATCTTTGCACAGAGGATTTTGATCCTTTGGAGAGAGTGGAAAGGGAGGCTCTTGCCCAGATTCAAGCGAGGGAAGAGTTACTGCCCTTTGTCATTCAGGCGATCAGTGAAAGCGAAAGGGCGGTTGCGGACTATAAGAAGGGGAAGGCGAGTGCCGCAAAGTCCATCGTCGGCAAAGCTATGGGACTTAGCCAAAAAAAGGCAGAGCCCAAGGCGTTGGAAAAGCTTGTTATGGAAAGGTTGGAGCTTGTCAAAGGTTTGGAATGACATTTTTGAATTTTTCCCCTCCTGTTTATTCAAATTTCGCTAAAAATACTGCTTGCGGCTTGATTTTATGAAATTACTATAGTATAATGACTTATTATTGATAAAATCAATTATCTCCATTACCCTTGAAAGGATATACAAAATGGTAAAGCTTATTAAAGGCGGTGTTTTCTATAGGAACGGCCGTTTCTGTGAAGGCACCGATACGGAAAATGCAAGAAAGGGCACTATCGCCTATTCTATTCTTAATGCACACAACACTTCCGGGGATGAAAAGAACCTGAAGATCAAATTTGATGCGCTTGCATCCCATGATATCACGTATGTGGGTATCCTTATGACCGCCAGAGCCGGTGGCCTTGAAAAGCTCCCCTTGCCCTACGTTCTCACCAACTGCCACAACTCTCTTTGCGCAGTCGGCGGAACGATAAATGAGGACGACCACATGTTCGGCCTTTCAGCAGCTAAAAAATACGGTGCGATCTATGTACCTGCGCACATGGCAGTTATCCATTCCTTTATGAGAGAGATGATGAGCGGATGCGGCAAGATGATCCTTGGCAGCGACAGCCATACCAGATACGGTGCTCTCGGCACCATGGCTGTAGGAGAGGGCGGCCCTGAGCTTGTTAAGCAGATTCTCGGCAGAACTTATGACGTGAGCGCTCCCGAGGTTATTGCTGTCCGCCTCACAGGAACTCCCCGTCCCGGCGTCGGTCCTCAGGACGTGGCCCTTGCCCTCATCGGTGCTACCTTCAAGGAGAAATTCGTCAAAAATAAGGTCCTTGAATTCGTAGGTGACGGTATCGCAAATCTTCCCATCGAATTCCGTAACGGTATCGACGTTATGACCACTGAAACGACCTGTCTTTCCTCTATCTGGATGACCGACAGCGAAACTCAGCGATATTTCACGATGCACGGCCGTCCCGAGGCTTATAAGAAGCTGGAGCCTAAAGAGGGTGCATATTACGACGGAGCTGTGGAGATCGATCTTTCTCTTGTTGAGCCTATGATCGCCCTCCCCTTCCATCCCTCCAATACATATACCATCCGCTCGCTTTGCGAAAACGGCGCAGATATTCTCAGAAAGTGCGAGCTTGACGGTGAGGCTCAGCTGGGTCTTGCTCCCGGCACTCTTCGCCTTGTTGATAAGATCGATCCCGTAACGGGACGCATCCGCGTTGACCAGGGCGTTATTGCGGGCTGTGCAGGCGGAACATACGATAACCTTTCTGCGGCGGCAGATATCCTCCGCGGCATGAGCGTAGGAAGCGATCGCTTTGCTCTTTCCGCATATCCTGCAAGCCAGCCTGCGTTTGTACGTATGATAGAAACAGGCGTTGCATCCGATCTCATGAGAGCGGGCGCAACTCTGAGAACCGCATTCTGCGGTCCCTGCTTCGGAGCGGGAGATGTTCCTGCAAACGGCGGCCTCTCTATTCGACATTCCACCAGAAACTTCCCCAACCGCGAGGGCTCAAAGCCCGGAGAGGGGCAGTTTGCTTCGGTTGCACTTATGGATGCGCGCTCCATTGCGGCAACAGCTCGAAACGGGGGTCTTCTTACAGCGGCAACCGAGCTTGACGTTGAATATACTACCCCCGATTACAAATTTGACAGCACCGTTTACGAAAACCGTGTATGGTTCGGTTATGATAAGCCCGATAGCTCCGTTGAGCTTCAGATGGGTCCCAATATCAAGGACTGGCCCAGAATGAAAGCGCTTCACGATAATCTTATCATCGGCACCGCAAGCGTTATCGATGATGATGTTACCACCACCGATGAGCTTATTCCCTCGGGAGAGTCCTCATCATACCGTTCCAACCCCTACAGACTTTCCCGTCTCACCCTGTCCCGCCGTGATCCTGAATATGTGGGACGTGCGGATAAGATCGCCGCTGTTGCGAAAAAGGTGAGCGGAGAAGAATTTGACGCTTCTGTTGATATTTCCTCCGAGGAAGCATCTCTGAAGGCGGCAGTTGCAGCTTATGAGGAAGAGCACGGAGCTCTCTTCGGTACGATCGGCATCGGAAGCCTTGTTTGTGCAGTCCGTCCCGGTGACGGAAGCGCCAGAGAGCAGGCGGCTTCCTGCCAGAGAGTTCTTGGCGGAAGCGCAAATATCGCCAGAGATTACGCAACAAAGAGATATCGCTCAAACCTCATTAACTGGGGTATGCTCCCCCTTACCTCAGACGGCATGACCATCGGTAAAAATGAGGGTAATGCGGGCGGCGAGATCGCTTGCGGCGATTGGCTCATCCTTCCCGGCGTGCGTGCAGCGGTGGCAAACGGTGAGAGCAATATTCGCGGATATCTTTGCAAGGCAGACGGAAGCGTTACCGAATATGCCTTTTCTCTCGGATCCCTTACCGATGATGAGAGAAAGATCATTCTTGCAGGAAGCCTTACGGGAAGAGCTCTTGAGGAACGAAACGAAAAGTAATGTGAATGAATAATGAGAAAGAGACCCGACTGTCGGGTCTCTTTCAGACTGTCGAAAAAGGCGCAGAACGCAGAAAAGTCATAGCAAAGCGTGACAAAAAACAAACTCTGCCGATTAAA
>SVQJ01000049.1 GCA_015065395.1 Oscillospiraceae bacterium | reverse complement strand
CGAGCCCCGAAAAACGAAATCTGCATCCTTCTCGACAGTCCGAAGCAGCTTGTCGATAACTTTATCGACAAGCTGAGGCACCGTGTGTGCCTTTTTTGTATTATATGGAAACCGTTTTTGTAGATTATTTTTCAAAAATATCTTTGAAAGTTATTGACTTTAGCGCGTTAAAGTGGTAAACTGTGAACAATTAATTCAATTTGAGAGGTTTATTATGAGTAACTTTCATTCTGAAACACTTGACCGACTGTTCAAGACTATACTTAATCTTCAAACAATTGATGAATGTTATAGATATTTTGAGGATATCTGCACCGTAAAAGAGGTTCAGGATATGGCTCAGAGATTGGAAACCGCCATCCTTCTCGATAATGGTGAAAATTATCAGAAAATTAGTGAGGATGTTGGTATAAGCACGGCTACGATCGGTCGCGTGAGCAAATGCTTGAAATACGGAAGCGGCGGTTACCGTATGGCTATAGATAAGCTGAAAAGTGAGGAATAAAATGATTATAAACGATAACATCCTCAAATACGGAGAAAAAGCTGTTTTTTCTCTTCGTGAGCTTTATTCTCGATACGGGTATGCTCCGTATAAGATGAGCAAGTTCGAGGAATATGATTTTTATGTAAAGAACAAGGATTTTCTTATTTCTGACGGCGTTATTACGTTTACTGATACCAATGGACGTCTGAAGGCCTTGAAGCCTGACGTTACACTTTCAATAATAAAAAATTCAAAGGATATTCCCGGTTTCGTTCAGAAGCTTTATTACGATGAAAATGTTTATCGCGTATCCGAGAGCAGTCATAGATTTAAGGAAGTTATGCAGGTGGGGCTTGAATGTATAGGCGATATTGATAATTATTGCCGAGGCGAGGTCGTTTCTCTCGCTGCAAAAAGCCTTTTATCCATAGATAAAGACGTTGTGCTGGATATATCTCATCTTGGTATCATAAATGCGGTTTTTGATAAAGCCGCTGTTCCCGATGATAAGCGCGGGTATTTTATCTCGCTAATGGGAGAGAAGAATGCTCACCAGCTGGTAGATGCCTGTAAAAGCCTTTCAATTTCTGCAGAGGGTACCCTCCTTATAGAAAAGCTTTGCCGTACATACGGAAAGCCGGAAAAGGTATTGCCTATTCTGCACGAGATATTTGAACAGGTGCCCGACAGATCGTCCCTTGAAGCTCTTTGTGAGATACTCCAGTCTCTTGATGACACAGATAGGGACATAATCAACATCGATTTCTCTGTTGTGAGCGATATTAAATATTATAACGGTATTGTTTTCAAAGGGTTTATAAACGGCATTCCCGGAAGTGTTCTCAGCGGAGGTCAGTATGACAGCCTTATGACAAAGATGAATAAAAAATCGTCTGCTATTGGTTTTGCCGTATATCTGGACCTGCTTGACAGGCTTGAAAATAACAAGATCAAATATGATGCAGAGACGGTCCTTTTATATAAAAGCGGTGAAAATGTCTGTGACATAAAAAGAGCAATATCAAAAATTTCGGAAAAATCCGGAAGTGTTACCGTACAGCGAAGCCTACCGGATGGTTTTACCTATAAGGCTCTTTACGTTCTTGAGGAAGGAGAGGTGAAGCTCGTTGAAAACAATGCTTAATGTGGCTCTTCCGAAGGGGAGACTTGGTGAAAAGGTGTATTCCATGTTTGAAAAAGCCGGATTTGAGTGTCCCTCCATTAAAGAACAAAACAGAAAGCTGATATTTGAAAACGAAGAGGCAGGAGTAAGATATTTTTGGGTCAAGCCCTCGGATGTGGCGATCTACGTTGAAAGAGGCGCAGCAGATATCGGAGTGGCGGGTAAGGATATCCTTCTTGAGTATAAGCCTGATGTGTATGAGCTGCTTGATCTTGATATCGGCAAATGCAGAATGGCTGTTGCAGCAAAGAAGGATTTTCATGATGATCCTCAAAGAAAACTGAAAGTTGCAACTAAATTTTCAAATATCGCCGGGGAGTATTATTCTTCCATTGACCGAGATATCGATATTATTCACCTGAACGGATCTATCGAGATCGCCCCCATTCTCGGACTTTCCGATGTTATAGTAGATATTGTGGAAACAGGAAAGACCTTAAAAGAAAATGATCTTGAGGTTTTTGAAACAATAGTCCCCATCAGTGCAAGGCTTATTTCCAATAAGTCAGCTTTTAAGTTCAAAACAGAAAGCATAGAGAAAGTTGTTCGTGAAATTCAGTTACAGCTTTCAAACAAAGAGGTATAATAAATGATCAGAATTCTTGAATACGGCAAGGTATCAAATTCAGATATATTTGCGAGATTTGAGCCAAAGGTAAATGTGGAGGCCGTAGTTTCGGATATTATTCAAAACGTAAAAGAAAGAGGAGATGCGGCGCTTTTCGAGTATTGCGAAAAATTTGATAAGGCAAGGCTTGATACTCTTCTTGTGGGCGAAGATGAAATTGCAGAGGCGGTAAGTCTTGTGGAGCCGGAGTTTCTCGAAATTCTTAAAAGAGCGGCTGCAAATATCCGTAAGTTTCATGAAAAGCAGGTAAGAAACAGCTTTATCATCAATGATGAAAAGGGAATCGTGGTAGGTCAAAAGGTGATTCCTGTTGACAAAGCAGGTCTTTACGTTCCCGGAGGAACTGCTGCATATCCGTCCACGGTGCTTATGGATTCAATTCCCGCAAAGATCGCAGGATGTCCCGAGGTGGTCATGGTAACTCCCCCCAATTCTTCCGGCAAGGTGAATCCGGTGATTCTCGCTGCGGCAAGTGTTGCAGGTGTTGATAAAATATTTAAGGTAGGAGGAGCTCAGGCTGTTGCTGCTCTTGCTTACGGTACTGAGAGCATTCCCAAGGTCGATAAGATCGTTGGCCCGGGAAATGCATTCGTTGCAGAAGCAAAAAAGCAGGTGTTCGGTAGGGTTTCTATTGATATGATAGCCGGACCCAGCGAAATACTTATCGTTGCCGACGGAAAATCTGATCCGTCTCATCTTGCGGCAGATCTTCTTTCTCAGGCTGAGCATGATAAGATGGCAAGTGCAGTACTTGTTACCGACTCATTTGAGCTTGCAGAAAGGGTACAGGCGGAATTGGAAATTCAGATTCCTCTTCTTGAAAGATCTGAAATTGCAAGAACCTCAATTGATGAAAACGGTAAGATCATTGTGGCTGACAGTCTCGAATGTGCCATAGATATTGCAAATGAAATTGCTCCCGAGCATTTGGAGCTTTGTGTTGATAATCCCTTTGATTGGCTTGACAGTATCCGTCACGCAGGATCTATATTTATGGGCAGAAATTGTCCGGAGGCGCTTGGGGATTATTTTGCAGGTCCTAACCACACACTTCCCACCAGCGGCACTGCGAAATTTTCAAGTCCCCTTTCTGTGGATGATTTCGTGAAGAAAACGCAGTACACGTATTATACTAAAGAAGCACTTGAAAGAGTTTCTGCTGATGTTGCTTATTTTGCGACCAAGGAAGGACTTACAGCCCACGCTAAGAGTGCCGTTATCCGTACCGAAGGAGAAAACTGATGAGCCGCTTTTTCTCAGAAAAGCTTGAGCGTCTTGTTCCGTATACACCGGGTGAGCAGCCCAAGGATATGAATTATATTAAGCTCAATACTAATGAGTCCCCTTTTCCTCCGTCGCCAGTAGCTGTAGAGCTTGCAAACCGAGAGACGCTGAATTATCAGCTGTACAGCGATCCGGAATGTACACCGCTTGTTGAATATGCATCTGAGTATTTCAACGTACAAAGGGATGAGATACTTTTTACAAACGGATCCGATGAAATACTTAATTTTGCTTTCATGGCTTTTTGCGATAAGGATCATCCTGCATATTTTGCCGATATCACATACGGGTTTTACCGGGTGTTTGCTGAAATTAACTGCGTTCCCTACGAAATGATACCGTTGCGCAAGGATTTTACCGTTAATGTTGAAGATTATGTCAACAAAAAGGGCGTTATTTTTATAGCAAATCCCAATGCTCCAACAGGTATTGCTTTGCCACTTTCCGATATTGAACGTATAATCGTATCAAATCCTCAGAGTGTTGTCGTTGTGGATGAGGCTTATGTTGATTTCGGTGCTGACAGCTCGGTTTCTCTGGTCAACAAATACGATAATCTACTTGTAACCCAGACTTTTTCAAAGTCACGCTCTATGGCAGGAGCACGCCTTGGCTTCGGAATTTCCAATAAGGAAATTATCCGTGATCTGAACACGGTCAAATATTCAACAAATCCCTATAATGTCAATCGTGTAACTATGGCTGCAGGTTTGGGAGCACTTAAGGATGACGACTATATGAGGTCAAACTGCGAAAGTATCGTCAAGACAAGGGAAAGAGTGAAGGGTGTTCTTTCTGATATGGGATTTGAAATGACACCGTCTGTTACCAATTTTCTGTTTGTAAAGCATAAAAAAATCGGCGGCGAGCTTATATACAGGGAATTGAAGGACAAAGGTATTTTAGTTCGCCATTTTAACACAGATCCTTTGAAGGATTATAACCGAATAACCGTTGGAACCGATAAAGAGATGGATGCGCTTATTGACGCTATAGGTTCTATTCTGGAGGAAGAAAATGAGAACAACTGAAATTAACAGAAAAACAGCTGAAACGGATATTTCCTTAAAGCTTAATATTGACGGCAGGGGAATCAGCTCTGTAAAGAGCGGATGCGGCTTTCTTGATCACATGCTCACTCTATTTGCCTCTCACGGTAAATTTGATATTGCTTTGACCTGCGACGGAGATACCCGGGTGGATTATCACCACACAGTTGAGGATATCGGCATCGTATTGGGCTGTGCGTTCAAAGAAGCCCTTGGTGAAAAGAAGGGAATTAACAGATACGGGAATATGATACTTCCCATGGATGAAGCTCTCATTCTTTCTGCTGTTGACTTTTCAGGCCGTGATTATTTAGGATATGCACTTGATATTCCTTGTGAAAAGGTCGGAGATTTTGATACAGAGCTTTGTGAAGAGTTCTGGCTTGCTTTCGTTCGCAATGCTCAGTGTACTCTTCATATCAGACAGCTTGCAGGATATAATTCTCATCATATAATCGAGGGTGCATTTAAGAGTGTTGCCCGTTCTATACGTGCGGCGGTTAGGATCGATTTTGAGTATGCGAATGAGATACCTTCCACTAAGGGGGTATTGTGATGATTGCCGTTATAGATTATGGAGTGGGAAATCTGTTCTCGCTTGAAAGCTCTCTTCGGGCGATAGGAGCGGATATTACTGTTACCGCAGACCCCGAGGTTATAAAAAAAGCTGACCGTATCATCCTTCCCGGCGTCGGCGCCTTTGAGGATGCTGCGAGGAAGCTTCGAGAAAGCGGTCTTGACGAAGTTTTGAAAGCAGAGGCAGGAAAGGGCAAACCTTTTTTAGGGATCTGTCTAGGTATGCAGATGCTTTTTGAGAAAAGCTATGAGTACGGTGAGCATGAGGGGTTGGGATTTATTAAAGGGTGTGTAAAGCCTATTGCTGATGTTATTCCTCCGGATTATAAGATCCCCCATATAGGCTGGAATGCTCTGATTTTTAAGGGCGCAGTAAATCCCCTTTTTAAGTACATAAATGAAGGGGATTGCGTTTATTACGTTCATTCGTATTATGCGGCTGATTGTGATGAATCTGTGATAGCAGAAAGCGAATACGGGGCAAATCTTACAGGTGCCGTGGCCTGCGGTAATGTTTTCGGTTGCCAGTTCCACCCCGAAAAGAGCGGAGACGTAGGACTTCGCATACTGAAGGCATTTAATGAAATGGAGGTGCAGTGATGCTTATTTACCCTGCCATTGATTTGTATGAGGGCAAAGCTGTGCGTCTTTTTAAGGGCAATTATGATGAAATGACCGTTTACGGTGATGACCCTCTCAAGATAGCTGAGGATTTTGAAAGAAACGGTGCAACACATATTCACATGGTTGATCTTGAAGGAGCTAAGCATGGAACCACTCCCAATTTTGAAAGTGTTAAGAGGGTCAAGAATAACACCGCGCTTTTTGTTGAAATAGGCGGCGGTATTCGTTCTGTTGAAACTATCGATAAATATGTTGATGCCGGGATCGACCGTGTAATTCTCGGTACCGCCGCAGTGTGTGCAGAAGGCTTTGTTGAGAAGGCCGTTAAAGAATTCGGTGAAAAGATCGCTGTTGGTATTGATATATTGGATGGATATGTAGCGATAAAAGGCTGGACGGAGAAGTCACAGCTTCGTGCGTTTGATTTTGCTGAAAAAATGGAGGATATCGGCGTTAAAACCATGATTTGTACCGATATTTCCAAGGATGGAGCTATGCAGGGAACAAATCATCAGCTTTATCGTCAGCTGAGCGAACGATTCAGTATGCAGATCATAGCTTCCGGAGGCGTTTCATCCATAGATGATGTTGAACGACTTGCCGCTCTTCGCATACACGGTGCGATAATTGGGAAAGCGTATTATACCGGGGCCGTGAATATTAAAGAGGCAGTGGAGGTTGCAAAATGATAACCAAGAGAATAATTCCTTGCCTTGATGTGCGCGACGGCAGAGTGGTTAAAGGCGTAAATTTTGAGGGTCTTCGTGATGTTTCATCTCCCGTTGATCTTGCGAAATTTTATTCGGATTGCGGTGCTGATGAACTTGTATTTTACGATATAACTGCATCCAGCGACGGAAGAAAGCTGTTCACTGAAATACTTTGTGAAACAGCAAGGAAGGTTTTTATCCCCCTCACAGTCGGCGGAGGCATTAATACGGTTGCAGATTTTGATAGAGTTCTTAAATGCGGCGCTGACAAGGTAAGCGTTAATTCCGGTGCCATTAAAAATCCCGCTCTAATTTATGATGCAGCTAAGCTTTACGGGGATCAGTGTGTTGTGCTTTCTGTTGATGTAAAGAGAGTTGGCGGAGAATTCCGTGTTTTTGCAAAAGGCGGCAGAGAAGATACGGGAATGGAGGCTATCTCTTGGATAAAGAGATGTGTGGATAACGGTGCCGGCGAGATAGTTGTGAACTCTATCGATACGGATGGCGTAAAGGGCGGCTTTGATATCGAAATGCTAAATGCTGTGTGCGATATGGTTTCCGTACCCGTTATTGCTTCCGGAGGAGCGGGTAAAATATCCGATTTTATTGAGCTTTTCAAAAAACTTCCAAAAGTAGATGCAGGACTGGCCGCATCTATATTCCATTTCGGTGAAGTTCAAATAAAGGATCTGAAAAATGAAATGAAAAAAGCAGGTATCCCTGCAAGAATATGAGGTTTGATATGATTAATATAAATGAGCTGAAATTTGATGAAAAGGGACTGATACCTGCAATCGTCGTTGATGCTAAAACTAAGAAGGTGCTCACTCTTGCGTATATGAATAAGGAGAGCCTTGAAATATCAATGGAAAAGAAGCTAACCTGCTTCTGGAGCAGATCAAGACAGGAGCTTTGGCTCAAAGGGGAAACCAGCAAAAACTATCAGCATATCGTTTCCATAACTGCTGATTGCGATAGGGATGCGCTTGTAGTGATGGTTGAACCCGACGGCCCCGCCTGCCACACGGGCAGCTACTCCTGCTTTGAGAATCCTGTTTTCCAAAGTGATGAGCTTCACGAATTTTCCTACGAAGGACTTATGAATCTCATTGAGGGTAGAAAGACCGAGAAAAAAGAAGGCTCATATACAACCTATCTTTTTGAGAAGGGAATTGATAAGATCCTCAAAAAGGTGGGAGAGGAGTGCACCGAGGTCATTATTGCAGGTAAGGCTGATGATAAAAAGGAAACTATCTATGAGGTTGCAGACCTTGCATATCATGTAATGGTAATGATGTGTCAGATGGGAATAACTCTCGAGGATATCAGATCAGAGCTTGCGAGCCGCCATGTTATTGATCACAAAGTAAAGCAGGAAAAGATGACAAAGTAAAATAATGTGGAAAAGAGCAGAATAGATTACATGGTTTGAGATAGTTTGAATCAATTTGTTTATGGCTTTATCGTTAAGAAAAAAGAAGTGGCTGTCGCAAGTAAGCGCAACAGCCACTTCTTTTTACTTAACGTAATACTGAATTGAATCAATGAGGATTCCGTCATTGCCTTCAACAAGAGTGAAATATAAAGTCTTTGACATATTGTCAATAATATCGTTTCGGAAAGTACCGTTGTTTCGAAAAATTTTGTAGGTTACATCAAAGTTGTAGACAGTTTTTCCGTCCTGTTCTGTTTGTCCCAGCTTCTCGATATTTATGTCATAAACCATCTGCTGAGTGAAAGTGAAATCTACGTAATAAGGGTTTTCTTTGTAGTATTTGTCGGTAAAGAGTTTGTTATATGCAGTGTAATCACCGGCCTTAACTAGCTCAAAATAGTTGTAAAAGAATTTGATTTCCTCTCCGTATGAACCGAGAGTTTCTTCAGTAACCGCAATGGTTTCAGGACCGAAAGTATAGTGAATGAGGCGGTCAAGCTCTTGGTATTCCTTGACCTTTGTTATATCGATCTCGTCGTCAATGGGGTAGAATATGTAGCTTTGGGTGCTTCCGTATTGCCCGAGAGCATCCTTGTGCATAGGATTTTTGTTAGCAGGCGTGTATTCGGGCAGGCAGTATACAACGATATAGCTTACAACACCTATAAGGCACATGACGCAAAATGCCGAAATTATTGCAATTTTTTTGCGTTTTCTTTTTGCTTCTGGTGAGTTATCCCGATGCCTTTGTGCCTTTTCAGGGACAGGATCTGTATCCGGTATCGGGTTTTCATCAATATTTATTCTTTTGATCTTTGCCATAATTACAGCTCCAGAAATCTTTTTAGGTTTTTTAGACCTTGCTCAAGTGCCCAGAAAACATCATCGCCGCCCTCGAATTCTATGGACATATAACCGTCAAATCCGCTTCTTTTAAGAACTCCGATGCTTTGCGCAGCCTTGGCGCTTCCGAATCCGATGATACTGCCCCTGAGATAGTTACCGCTTCTTGTTACAATCCAACCGTCACCGGGAGAAAATTCAGCGCCGCTCTTGAAATAAAAATCCTTGCAGTGAACATGGAACGCATAGGGGGTCATGATGCCGACGCTGTGAGTGGGATCTTCATCGGCACACATAAAGTTACCGATGTCAATAAGCGCACCGAAATTTCGGTGATTAACCGCATTGACAAGCTTTTCAACGCGTAAAGCGTCTTGAGAGAAGAAGCCATGGTTTTCGGTCATAGTACGGATACCCTTTGATTCGGCATATTCTGCAATTTCTCGCGCACCCTTGGCAATGTAGGGAATAGCCGCATCATATCCTGTATTATATGTACGCTTAAAGGGACCGTAAGCCACGTCGTGGCGCATCATTGGAGCCCCCATAAGAGCACAAATGTCAACCATTTCTTTTATGCGGGCGATTTCACGGTTAAGCTCGTCCTCATTTTCGAGAGCAAGATTTCCTCCAATGCAGAAGTTAACCGGAGTAATGCCGACCTCTTCACATTTATCTCGTATGAGATGAGCTTTATCAAGCGTCGTGAACTCATTTTCTGTGAATTCAATACCGTCAAAGCCTAACTCTTTTGCTTTTTCAATAACGCCCATGATGCCCAGTTGGCTTTCATCTGCATGCCAACCAAAGCTGTAAGAGCTGACACAGGTTTTAATCATTTTAATAACCGTTCCTTTACTTTTGGACTAAACCGTAAATTAATTATAATAAAATATAAAAGCTTATTCAATAGAAAAGATGATTTTTAACAAAAATAAATATTGTAAAAATACTTGCAAAATATAAATTGATGTGATAGAATAGTCGAGTAAAAACAGGCCGGTGTGTTGGAATTGGCAGACGAGGCGGACTCAAAATCCGTTGGTAGCGATACCGTGCGGGTTCGACCCCCGCCACCGGCACCAAATAAAATAGCACTATATATTGTAGTATTTATTTGCTATCTGCTACGATATTTAGTGCTATTTTTGTTTTAGGCACATTTTAGGCACTTTTCTTCGCTGTTTTTTCAAGATTATTTGCAAAAAAACGCTGCGAAATTGCAGCGTTTTTGCCGTTTTTACACTTAAAAGCGTGTTAAGTTACCACCTCAAAGCTAACCTTCGTCCCCTTCTTGATGTTCTTCAAAATCCAATCAGAGCTTTTTCCGTGGCCGGAAAGAACGAAACCGCCCGAAGGAACCGCCATATTGCCCTTACCGTAAACAGGAGCAGCCGTTGCCTTGAAGCTTGAATCAAGGGCAACCTCTGTACCCCATTTGTTTGTGCCGGTCTTGCTTGATGTATAAAGTATGAGCTCGTCTGCAAGACGCGCCTTGTTTATGCCGTTGATCTTCACTTTGATCTCTCCCTTCGGATAATTGATGTTGTTTGCTTCAGCACAAATATAGTCCATTTTTGAAAGCAGATAAGGTCCGGGGCAGGCCGTAGCCGCATACATTTGATGCCAACAGAGGTTCTTGCCCTTTTCAAGCTTGCCAAGATTATTTCTTTTGGCAATATCGGCGCAGAGAAGAATGAGGGAATTCAAAGCCTTGTCGGATATCGGCCATTCGCCGCCGCTTTTTGAGTTCGCGACCTCGATGGTAACAGCATCCTTGTCCGCCTCGTAACCCCCGGACGTTCCCGGAGTGATGCTCTCGTCAAGACAGCGGATGATCTCTCCGTCATTGCCGATACAGTATGTTGCGGAAGCCTTCCTCGATTCC
>SVQJ01000048.1 GCA_015065395.1 Oscillospiraceae bacterium | reverse complement strand
GTCACGCTTTGCTATGACTTTTCTGCGTTCTGCGCCTTTTTCGACAGTCTGGGTTCTTTCCTTTCAAGGAAAGAACAATAAACACGCAACGCAATTTATTCTCCGTCATTATCGGGGAGGGAGATCGCGGCTGTATTGATCCTGCCGTGCACCTTTTCATAGTATTGCACGTTCTGGCGGATCATGTGGAGCAGGTGGTTGTTCAGATTATTATTTTCCTTTTCGGCTACAAAAAGGAGTTTTTTGTAAAGCTCTGCATCTATACGTACGGTGAATTCAGCTTTTTGTTTCATTTTCTTATCCTTTCATCAATGCTTGTCGTAAAATTTCGTTTATGGAATGATTGTTTCCCATCGTTCCGAGTATAACATAAAAATGCCAATATTTCTATTGTATCTGAAAGAAAAATATGATAAAATGACGGTGTATATCCAAATTTTAGTTTTTTTCGAGGTTTATATGCTCACGTGTGCGTATTCTGCAGGACTTTTCGGCATTGACGGATATCTTGTAACGGTTGAATGCAATGCTTATTCCGAATTGCCCCAATTTGAAATAGTCGGACTGCCGGATGCTGCTGTAAAAGAGGCAAAGCAGAGGGTACAGGCAGCTATAATAAACAGCGGATATCTATTTCCGGAAACAGCTATGACGGTGAATCTTGCGCCGGCTGATGTAAAGAAAGAGGGAAGTGCCTTTGATCTTGCCATTCTTGCAACTCTTCTGAAGGTATCCACTTCCATCCCACCGATGACGGATCTTGAAAACTGTTGCTTTATCGGAGAGCTTTCCTTTTCGGGAGCACTTCGCAGCGTGAGGGGAACTCTTCCCATGGTGCTCAGCGCAAAGGCGGCAGGGAAAACGGAGATTTTTGTTCCCGCGGCAAATGCGGCTGAGGCAAGTGTCGTAGACGGTGTAAATATATACGGATGCGAGACCGTTTCCGATATGGTGGGTCATCTGAGGGGCGAAGCGCCTATCGTGCCTGCCGTACGGAATATCGGAGATCTTTCCTCACGTTATGACACGGATCTTGATTTTGCCGACGTGAAGGGGCAGGAGCGAGCAAAGAGAGCATTGGAGATCGCCGCCGCAGGAGGGCATAATGTTCTTCTCATAGGTCCTCCGGGTGCAGGAAAATCTATGCTTTCAAAGCGTATTCCCACGATCCTTCCTCCCATGACCTTTGAAGAGGCGTTGGAGACCACGAAGATCCATTCCGTCTCCGGATTTTTGAAGGAGGGGCAGTCCCTCGTCACCCGGCGTCCCTTCAGAAGCCCCCATCATACTCTCAGTGCGCCTGCTCTTGTGGGCGGAGGTAAAACTCCCACTCCTGGAGAAATATCCATTGCACATAACGGTGTGCTTTTCCTTGATGAGCTTCCCGAGTTTGCCAAAAACGTTTCTGAGAGCTTGCGCCAGCCCCTGGAGGACGGAAAGATCACCGTCACCAGAACAGCCGGGAGGGTGACCTTTCCATCGGATTTTATGCTGGTATGTGCGATGAATCCTTGCAAATGCGGTTATTTCGGCTCGAAGCTCAGAGAGTGCACCTGCAAAAAAACGGATATAAAAAAGTATCTCCAGAAGATCAGCGGTCCCTTGCTTGATAGAATAGATATCCAGGTGGAGCTTCCTGCGCTGGAATATTCGGAGCTTTCGAAAAAGGGCACCGCGGAGCCCTCCGCGGCGATACGGGAACGGGTGATAAAGGCAAGAAAGATCGCCGAAAAGAGGTTTGAGGGAACTGCGCTTGCCTGTAATGCGGCTATGGCAAGCTCCCATATCCGCCGCTTCTGTGCTTTGGATGAGGCAGGAGACAGAATATTGAAAAATGCCTTTGAGGCTATGGGAATGTCTGCCCGCGGTTACGACAGGATACTTCGCGTGGCACGGACCATTGCAGATCTGGACGACGCGGAAAATATAAGTGCCCGTCATATTGCTGAGGCGGTTCAGCTCAGAAGTCTTGACAGAAAGTATTGGTGATATAATGGAAAATTTTATTCAGTATTTCCTTCGTGAAAGAAAGGTTATCCTCGAAAATATCAGTTATGAAACAGAAAAACCCAAGCTCCTTCAGGGTGAGCTGAAGCTTGGATGCAAGGATACCATAGTTGCACAGCTTATGGCAAACGGTGTGAAGATCAATTTCAACCGAGCGTTAAATTTTTCGCCGGAGGGACCATTTGCCCTTTCCGTAACATTCAGCACTATCATGCTTTTCGACCCTGCGCGAAAGGATGAGGTGGATTGGAAGCAGGTAGATATAGCGGGAGAATTCAGGAAGGGCTGTCCTCATATACTCACTGAGCTTATGTCCAGAACCTCCCTTATGATCGCGCAGATAACGGCCGCATCGGGACAAAATCCCTTGATGACGCCTGCATCTCCTCAGGAAAAATAAATAAGAAGTAAAAAGATTGGATTTTTGTTATGGCAAAAAGACCTGTTTTGAAAATACAGTATGATTCTCCCGTCGTCCTCACCTTTGTGCTTCTGTGCCTTGGGGGGCTGGTGCTGAATCATTTTACCGAAGGGTGGACTAATTCCCATCTGTTCTGCGTATACCGTTCAAGCCTTTCCGACCCATATACATACGTGAGATTTTTCGGTCATGTACTGGGTCACAGCGGCGTGACTCATTGCCTGGGAAATCTTTGCCTTATTTTGGTGCTGGGCCCCATAGTTGAGAGCAGATACGGAAGTGTCAATGTTCTGATCTCCATAGTGATAACGGCGCTTGTTTCAGGTATCGTGCATTTTATCTTTTTCCCCGGCTACGCGCTTTTGGGTGCCAGCGGTGTTGTGTTTATGCTGATCTTTCTTGCATCGATCTCAGGCATACGCGGGGGAAATATCCCGATCTCCCTCATTCTCGTGGCAGTGGTCTACCTTGGCCAGGAGGTGCACGGTATGTTTTCCGACCCCACGGACAATATTTCCCAGCTCACCCATATCATAGGCGGATTCTGCGGAATAGTCTGCGGAAGCTTTATGGCAAAGAAACGCAGATGATCTTTTGTCGGAAAAAACCATTTTTATCAAAAAAATTATTAAAAAGTTGTTCAGGTTGTTGACTTAATGGAAGAAATAGTGGTATAATTAATCGATGTGGTCTGCTTTTTTGAGCAAACTGAGCTGTGAGGAGGAAATATGACGGAAAAGATCATAATGATAGCCTCTTCAAAAGGGGGAGTTGGAAAGTCAACTGCCGCTTTGGGTATTGCCACAGCCCTTGTCCGAAAAGGGAGAAAGGTGCTCATCGCGGATCTGGATTTTGCCAATGCCTGTCTCGATATCCTCACCGGTGTTCAGGATTCGGTTCTGTGCACCTTGCAGGATCTGGCTCGTGAGCGTGCCGCGGCTAAGGATGCGCTTGTGAGGATCGATATTCCTCATAAGAAAGCAAAGAGATTTTCAAAGTCTGATCCCATAAGGACGGGAGAGCTTTGGCTTCTGCCTTCCTCTGTAGGAGCTGTGGACGGTGAATTTTTCAATGATTTTTCCTATGCCCAAAATATGTGCCGCGGAATAAAAGAAGCAAGCGAGCTTATCGGTGCTGATTTTATTATTCTTGATACGGGAGCCGGTATAAATGACGGCACCGCCATCGCCGCCACCTTCGCGGAATCAGCTCTTGTGGTAACCGGGCAGATGCCCGTTGCGGTGAGAGCCGCACAAAGCACGGCGGAGAGATTGCTCTCTTTGGGTGTGCGGGATATACGGCTTCTCGTAAACTCATTTGATGCCAAGGGGGTTTTGGGCGGTGCTCACAGAAGGGGTCTTTTCACCGTCATAGATGAATCGCATATTCCCCTGGCAGGTGTTATTCCCTATGATTACGGTCTCCTGCTTTCACATGAGGGGCTTGCAGGTGCGCTGGATGCGGCAGATACCGCATTTGATAATATAGCATCCCGCTTGGAGGGGAATAATGTTCCCATATTCACCGGGATCAAAAATCTCAGAAAACTGAAAAAGAAAATATGTCTTTAACTATAAGGAGGTCAACATGGAAATAGCTATTATCGCAGATGATTCCAAGAAAGAATTGATGACGCAGTTTTGTATTGCATACTGTAATATTCTTTCCAAGCATAATATATGCTCCACCGGTATCACAGGAAAGTATATCTCGGATGCAACAGGTCTTGAGATAGAGAAATTGCTGTCGGGTGCCCATGGCGGAGTTCAGCAGATATGCTCCCGTGTCTCCTACAATGAAATAGATGTTGTGCTGTTTTTCCGCAATTCCGATCCCGGATCCTTCTCAAGCGATGAGGATGATGCGCTTTTGAGAATGTGCGATATGCAGAACGTTCCGGTTGCCACGAATATAGCAACAGCTGAGGTGCTTATCTGTGCCCTTGACAGAGGAGATCTTGATTGGAGAGAGATCGTTAATCCTTCTTCCTCTTTTAACAAGAGCAAAAAAGTACATTATTGAGAATTAAGCGCCGACGGTGTTCCGACGGCGCTTGTTTTGAAAAGGAGAAAGCTTGTGGCGAAAATCAAAATACTGGCTTTAGGTGATGTGGTGGGAAACGGAGGCTGTGAGTATCTGCTTGGCGGCCGCCTGCGCAGAATGAGGCAAACTCTCGGTGCCGATTTTTGTATAGTGAACGGAGAGAATTCCGCTCCTTCAAACGGTATGAGCCCGGAAAGCGCACAGGCCATATTTGAGGCGGGAGCCGATGTTATAACCGGCGGCAATCATACCTTTAAGAAAAAGAATATTTTTGATTATCTGGATATGGAGAAATGCGCTATCCGCCCGGCAAACTATCCCTCCGATGCCCCGGGAGACGGCTATGTTATAGCTGATTGCATGGGCTGGAGGATCCTGGTCATCAATCTTTTGGGCACCACCTTTATGGATAGCATGGACAGTCCCTTTAAGGTTTGCGAAAGTATCCTGAATACAAATCGGGGAAAATACGATATTTGCGTTGTTGATATCCATGCGGAGGCTACCAGCGAAAAGATGTGCCTGGCCAGATATCTGGACGGTAGAGTGAGTGTGGTGTTCGGCACCCACACCCATGTGCAGACATCCGATGCTCAGGTTCTCCCCGGTGGGACAGGGTATATTACGGATCTTGGCATGACCGGGAGCATGAACGGAGTTCTGGGAGTGAAAACAGAATGCATCATTCACAAGTTCACGGTTCGGACCCCGGTATATTTTGAGCCTGCCGCAGGAAATTTCCGTGCAAGCGGCGCACTTTTCACTGTAGATACTGCCACAGGACTTTGCACCGAGGCTGTCGGAATAGAGTTTTAATTTTGAAAGGGATATATTTATGAAAACAAAAGCAATTATTTTTGACCTTGACGGTGTTATAACCGATTCCGCGAAATATCATTTCCAGGCATGGAAGGAGCTGGCAGACAGCTTCGGATATAAATTTACGGAGGAAGATAATGAGAGGCTAAAGGGCGTGTCCCGCTTGGATTCTTTGAATATAATCCTTGAGATAAACGGCGCCTTGGATGCCTTTACCGAGGAAGAAAAGGAAGCTCTCTGCACAAAGAAGAACGATAATTACGTGCATCTTATCGGCTCCGTAACACCCGAGGATATGCTTCCCGGTGTTGCAAAATTTATGGCTGACGCGAAGGCTGTGGGGCTGAAGCTCGCTGTGGCATCCGTCAGCAAAAACGCTCCAGCTCTTCTCACCTCTCTCGGCATTATTGATGAGTTTGATTATATTGCCGATGCAAGAAAGATCACGAGATCTAAGCCCGATCCGGAGATATTCGCAGTTTGCGCAAAGGAGCTCGGTATCGATCCCGCTCTCTGCGTGGGAGTTGAGGATAGCCAGGCAGGAATCGAAGCGATCCACGCCGCAGGTATGAAGTCCGTTGGAATCAATGTGACCGTAACCAGCAGAGAGCCCGATATACATCTTCGTTCTACCGCTGAGCTTGATTTTTCCAATATAATCGAATAAACAAAAGGGTCTGAAAATGTCCGTTTGATACTGCTGATTCTTTCCGTGAAAGGAAAGAATCATAGGAACTTCAAACAGATAAGGATATCAAAAATGCCCACAAAACAAGAGATGGCACAAAAATGAATGAGCTCATTTTTGTGCCATCTTTCGTTTTGCGGTTTAGTTACCTTTTAACGATCTTTACCTCGTAAAGTTTGCAACTGCGGCCGGGGCAGTTGAGATTGAGGGTGCCGTCATCGGGGAGATATTTGTCTCCGGTGTCCATATCGAAAAGCTCGATAGTGTAACCGCTTGTTTCGGGGATACCGAAGTTTTCCAGGAACATGTGTGTCCATGAGTTGTCATCATGGAAATTGTAATGAGCGAGGCAATAACGGTTACCGCTAAGATGCTTGAAGAGAGCAAACGACTTATCGGGATATCCTGCACAGCGGAATACCATTATGGGAGGCCTTGCTTCCTCATCTTGATTTATTGCGATAAGTGCGGGATTTTTCAGAAGAGCGAGAGTATCCTCATCGCAGTTTCTGATATCGCATCCGATCATAAGGGGGGAGTTCATCATGCACCAGAGAGAAAAATGCATTTTGTATTCATCGGCTGTGCATCCGCCTGCGCCCACGTTGCCGTTTCCGCCCATACCGCATATCAGCATATCCACATCGTTGAAGCAGCCGGGAGCGGAGTAGCCCAGCTTGGGGATCTGGCTTATGGCGATATTTCTGAAGGATTCGGTGTTATCGTAAATATCTCCCGTGGAGCGGTATATATGTCCGCCTACGCTGCGCGCCCAGGAGTGTACATCATCACATCCCCAGTTACACATAGAATAAATTATATCTCTGCCTGTTGCCTTGAGCGCCATACCCATACGGCGGTAAAGCATTGGGCTTGAAACATGCTCGGGTACATAGCAGTTATCGTATTTCAGATAGTCAACACCCCAATCTGCAAAGGTCTGGGCATCCAGAAACTCGTGGTCATAGCTTCCGGGGTAGCAAGCGCAGGTCATGGTTCCGGCACAGGTGTACATTCCGAATTTAAGTCCCTTGGAATGAATGTAATCCGCAAGATATTTCATTCCATGGGGGAATTTTTGGGGATCTGGCACGATTCTTCCGTCCTCTCCGCGTTTGCGAAGGGACCAGCAGTCGTCGATAACGATGTACTCGTATCCTGCATCCTTGAGACCGCGCTCCACCATGGCGTCTGCTGTTTCCATAATAAGCGCTTCGGAAATGTTCTCTCCGAAGGTGTTCCATGAGTTCCACCCCATGGGAGGTCTTTGTGCTAACATGGTTTTAGTCCTTTCTGTTTATAATATCTTTTATAACTTCCCCTGCCATGATATATCCGGCAACAGGGGGAACGAATGAGCAGCTTGCGGGGACGGCACGGCGATGTGACTGTTCGGGAACGCTTACCTTTTTAGGCTCCTCCGCCGACCAGACGACTTTTAGCTTTTTAACGCCTCTTTTTCGAAGCTCATAGCGCATTACCTTTGCAAGAGGACATACCGAGGTCTTGTAGATGTCCGAAACGGTGAGTGCAGTAGGGTCTGTCTTGTTTCCCGTTCCCATACAGCTTATAACGGGAACGTCGAGAAAACTGCACTTTTCAATTATTGCAAGCTTTGCTGAAACCGTATCTATAGCGTCAATAACGTAGTCATAAAGGGAAAGATCGAAGTCGTCAATGCTCTCTGGGAGAACAAACACCGTGTGGATATCAACATTAGTGTCGGGGTCGATATCCAGTATGCGGTCTCTCTGAACTTCAGTTTTGCTTTTTCCTGCCGTTGAGTGGAGGGCAATTATCTGTCGGTTGATATTTGATTCGGAAACTTTGTCCGAATCCACAAGGCAAAGATTGCCTATTCCGGCTCTCGCCAAGGCCTCGGCGCAGGCAGAGCCGACGCCGCCCAGCCCGAAAAGAAGGACTCGGCTGCTTTTCAGCTTTTCTATTGCTTCGTCGCCCAAAAGTAGAGCGGTTCTTTGGTGTTGTTCTTTCATAAATACTGTTGTTTTCTCATCTTCGGCTATCGCTTATCATTTGATAATATTATACATACGCCAAAAGTATTTGTCAATGTTGACTGGGGAGATTTTTTGAGTTATAATTAGTCTATAAAACCGACGATGGAGTAGTATTATGGCACGTAAGAAAAGGGAACAGTTTATGGGGCGAGCGGCGATAAGCTTCGGCCTTTTCCTGAAGATACTTCAGATAATTTTCGGCGCACAGCTGGGATTTAGTGTGTTTTCATCCGTATTTATGACTACCGCGACCACCTCTTTTCTTGTGGGTGGCTTTTGTGTTCTGGCAGTGGAGTGCATGAATATAACCTCACTGTTTTCCGCAGTCTGTGCGGCATCGGTGCTTTTTTCGGTGTTCTTTTCGGGGGAAGCTCTGTATGCTTTGATCTATCTTGCGGCATCTTTTGCTTCTTTTGCCTTTATGCTTATCTCGATGAGAAAAAAATATCGTATCCTTGCAGGAATATGTGTTATCTGTCTTGCTGTTTTACCCATACTCCACAGCTTTTCCGTTATTTCTCTTCCCGGCGGGATCATAACACTGCTGCTTTGTGTGCTGTATCTGACTCAGGGAATAGGTCTTTTCCTGTAAAACCATGAAATATGAAAAAAATGCTTGAAAACTTTTCTTTTTTTCAAGCATTTTTCTTTTTGTCTTCAAAAAACTGTCACATTGGGGCAATATAATAAAAGCGTAAAATAAAGTTCTCAAAGGTAAGTGAAAGGAAAAAAGATATGGAAGAAAACAAGATACCCAATGCAGAGCTTGAAAATAACGGTGATATTCCTGCGTCTGATGAGCCCACGGCTCCCCTTGTACAGTCTGAGCCGGAGGCTGATGAGAGCGGAGTCTCAAAGGTAAGTGAAAATACCGAAAGTACGATATCTGCAGGCGAATGTGAGACGCCTCAAACCGATGCTCCTTCTTGCGATGGAAGCGAAGAGCCCGAGGCAGAAAGCATTGCAGCAGCCCGGGAGAATGAAGCATTCCCCACTGCGAATCACAGCGGCGAGTATCGGTACGTACCTCCTTATGCAGGTATAGGCTCAAACACTCCCCCTTCTGCGCCTAAGATGTCCTCTCAGGACGCTTCCTTTGGTGATAATGGAGAAAAAACGGTAAAGAAAGAAAAGAAAGAAAAGAAAAAGAGAGAAAAAAAGCAAAGGAGCTATTCCACAGCCGCTGTTGCCATGCTCCTTGTTGGTGCGATGATCCTTTCCTTTGCTGCAGGAATGGGCGGAGCCGTTCTCGTCAACGAGGTGTTTTACGGTGATGAGACCGAGTCTGAAAAGGATGATGAGCTTGTTTTTAATGAAAACGATGACATTAACAACGGCGAAACCGTAATTTTCGAAGGAAGCTATGATCTGAGCGATATATCCGCCGCTGTGAGTGCAAGTGTCGTGGAGATCACTACCGAATTCAATAAGACATACTACGGATATTATCAGTATGTTGAAGAGGGCGCAGGAAGCGGTGTAATCGTTTCAGATAACGGCTATATCATAACCAACAATCATGTTATAACCGACTCCGCGACAGGCGTAAGAGCGGATTCTATTACTGTTCGTCTCATTAACGGTGAGGAATATAAGGCGGAGATAAAGGGCAATGATTCCGATTCCGATATAGCACTTCTGAAAATAGATGCTAAAGGACTTTCCGCGGCGAATATCGGAAACAGCGATGAGCTGAAGGTGGGCGAGCAGGTCATTGCCGTGGGCAACCCCCTCGGAGAGCTTGGCGGAACGGTGACTACGGGTATTATTTCAGCAACAAACAGAGAAATAAGTGTTGAAAACAATAAAATGACACTTATCCAGACAGATGCGGCGATCAATCCCGGTAATTCCGGAGGCGGTCTGTTCAATATTGAGGGAGAGCTTATCGGTATCGTGAATGCAAAGACCACCGATGTTACCGTTGAAGGCCTTGGATTTGCGATCCCCATAAACGAAGCCTGCTATGTTGCCAAGGAGCTTGAGGAAAACGGCTATGTCACCGGAAAGCCCTATGTGGGTATAAGTCTCTATGATGTAACCGACAGCTATATCGCATATTATTACTTCCGCAGCGAGGCCACAGGTGTTTATGTCAACATGGTTCAGGAAGGATATAACGAAAAGGTTCTGAAATACGGTGATAGGATCACCGCTGTGGACGGAAACGAAGTTTCATCCTCGGAGGATGTTAAGGAAGCAATAAAGTCAAGCGAGGTCGGAGATGTTCTCGTGTTCACTATCTCACGAAAAGGAAAGATCAAGAACGTAAAGGTCAAGTGCTATGAGTACGTCCCTGAAACCGATATTTCCTTTGATGAAGATTAACGGGGAAAAACGGTCGCTTTTTGAAAAAAGCGACGCAAAAAACTTTAATAATGGTTTTTGCTAAAGTCTGAAAGGCAAAGCACGTCGGCACCGCAGGTGCCATAACCTGAAAAAGGTAGAACGGAAAAATGAGTTCGTTCATTTTCCGTTCTACCTTTTTTTTAGTTCCTTTTTACCTTTTAGCTATCGGTTGTCTTCTTGAAATTCCTTTGGTCTTTTCAAGGAAAGGACCGGGAATCATTATGGCTATGAAGCAAAATATCAGAAGGAGATACCTCCGATAATATCTGCAACGGAGTATTTTTCAACTATTTTTGTCTCCACTTTGATCTTATCAAAATAGCTTTCTACAAGCTCCCGATAGGCGATCTCCTTGGCAAGATCGGTCATGTATTCACCCTTAT
>SVQJ01000047.1 GCA_015065395.1 Oscillospiraceae bacterium | reverse complement strand
ACTCCGCCCTTTGCGCAAAGCACGGTAACGGAGCCGTCAAGTACTCTCAGAGAACGCTCAACCTCAACGGTGAAGTCAACGTGTCCGGGAGTATCGATAATGTTAATTCTGTTGTCGTTCCAGAAGCAAGTAGTAGCAGCAGAGGTAATTGTGATACCTCTCTCCTGTTCCTGCTCCATCCAGTCCATTGTTGCGGAACCGTCGTGGGTCTCACCGATCTTGTGAGTTTTACCTGTGTAGAACAGGATACGCTCGGTAGTGGTGGTCTTACCCGCGTCGATATGCGCCATGATACCGATGTTTCTGGTACGCTCAAGGGAGTAATCTCTAGCCATTATTTAATCTCCTTGATGTTAGCAGTATAAACAGGGGCAACAGATCAATATCTGTAGTGAGCAAATGCCTTGTTTGCTTCTGCCATTCTGTGTGTTTCTTCTTTCTTCTTGAAAGCGCCGCCGGTGCTGTTCTTAGCATCCATGATCTCATTTGCAAGACGCTCAGCCATGGTCTTTTCGCCACGGTTTCTTGCATAAGTGGTCATCCAGCGGAGACCGAGAGTAAATCTTCTCTCGGGTCTAACTTCCATAGGAACCTGGTAGTTGGAACCGCCGATACGGCGAGCCTTAACCTCCAGTACAGGCATAATGTTTTCGAGAGCCTCATTGAAGATCTCGAGAGCATTGGTGCCGGTCTTTTCTTCAACGAGCGCGAATGCGTCGTAAACGATCTTCTGAGCAACGCCCTTCTTACCGTCAAGCATGATATTGTTGATAAGCTTGGTAACAACCTTGGATCCGTAAAGAGGATCGGGCAGAACGTCTCTCTTGGAAATCTGACCTCTTCTCGACATCGAACTTCCCTCCTTCATTAAAAATAATGTTATCATAGGTACTCGAAAATTGAATTTCCGTTGTGCGGGAAAGTGTCAGGTGTATATAAACATCTGTCACCTTCAGCACTAAAGCTGAAATATTTTATTCGAGGAGTTGCAGGAAAACCTGCGGGGTAGTGCAAAGAAATTAATTACTTCTTCTTAGCACGCTTTGCGCCGTACTTGGATCTGGACTGGTTGCGGTTTGCAACGCCCTGAGTATCAAGAGTACCGCGGATGATGTGGTAACGTACACCGGGCAGGTCACGTACACGGCCGCCGCGAATAAGAACGACGGAGTGCTCCTGAAGGTTGTGTCCGATACCGGGGATGTAAGTCCACGCCTCCATACCGTTTGTGAATCTTACTCTGGCAACCTTACGGAGAGCTGAGTTAGGCTTCTTAGGTGTGGTGGTGGAAACCTTTGTGCAAACTCCGCGCTTCTGGGGAGAGTGCTGATCGATGGGCTTGTTCTTGATGGTGTTGAAGCCCTGCTGCATAACGGGGGTCTTGGACTTGTAGGTCTTGTCCTTTCTGCCCTGCTTTACAAGCTGATTAAAGGTAGGCATCCTGTTTCTCCTTTCTTCGGTGATAAATGTTTATATACAACTCACACTGTTGCGTGGGTCATACGCAATTTAAGGCATCCGTAAAAGGGCATAGCTATGCCAATTAAACCGGACGCGCGCAGATTTATTATATCATTGAAGGATTTTCTTGTCAACAGGCACTAAATAAATGCGTCATTTTCTCCCTTTTGCACAATTTGAACATCGCGAGAGCGCAGCTTTGTGCAAAATATTATAAAAAACTGCCAAAGTTTAAGAAAAAATCGAGATAATACATCCGCACCCTTCCATTATACACCAAAATCTGTCAAAGTAAACATATAAAGGTTCACTTTTTTAGAGAAAACATTGAAATTTTCAAAAGGCTATGCTATTATTGAATAGGTAATGTTTGAGTATAAATTACCTTATCGGAAGGGCGGTATCTTATGTTTCTTGCAACGGCCTATATATACGTAAATGATATAAACGCATCAAAAGAGTTTTATAAAAAGCTGCTCTCAGAGGAGCCGCAGTTTGAAAATGAAGACAGATGGGTACAGTTTTCAAACAAGATCGCTCTTTATAACAGAAAATACGATGAGAAGATAATCACAAAAGAGCCGAGAGAAAAATTCAATAAAGCGTACATAGATGAATTTGCAAAGGATACGGGCGAAAAGAAGAATAATATTGTAGTATTTAATTTTTGTACCGATGATCTCAAAACCGAGCACGAAAGGCTAAAGTCTCTCAAAATCGGCGAGGTTTCGGATTTAATGTACGTTAACGTATTCACACCGTATTGGTATTTCAACATAACCGACCCCGACGGCAACGTGATCGAGATCACGGGTAGTTATAATGGGTAAAGAATTGCCGAAAAGAAATTTTCCGCGTTTGAAGAATTACGATTACAGTTCATGCGGCGGATATTTCATTACGATATGTACGAAGGAAAAACGAAATTATTTTTGGTGCAGCGTAGGGGCGACCATCGGTCGTCCAAAAAACGTGGAGTTATCGCCGTACGGACAAATAGCAGAAGAAGCTATAAATAAAATACCTGAAATTTATCCTTCGGTCAGGTTGGATGGATACGTTATAATGCCTGACCACATACATTTACTGTTGGTTGTTTGTTCAGACGAGTTCGGACGACCGATGGTCGCCCCTACAATGTCGCGGGTCGTGAAGCAAACGAAGGGATACGTAACCAAGCGTATCGGCAAATCAATTTGGCAGAAATTGTTTGTAGATCATATAATCCGCAACCGTGAGGATTACGAAAAGCATTTGAGATATATAAAGAACAATCCCATAAAATGGTATTACAGAAAAATGAAAACAGGTGAGAATATGAAAAAGGTAGAAATATACACCGACGGGTCATGCAAGAAAAACCCCGGCCCCGGGGGATGGGCAGCGGTGCTCGTATATAACGGCAGGGAAAAGGAGATATGCGGCGGCGAGGCTGAGACCACCAATAACCGCATGGAGCTTCTTGCTACGATAAATGCCCTGAAGGCCCTTAAGGAACCCTGCGAGGTAGTCCTTACGTCCGATTCAAAATACGTAGTGGACGGAATATCCAAGGGCTGGGCGCGCGGCTGGAAGGCACGCGGCTGGAAAAAGGCAGATAAATCACCCGCCCTCAACCCCGAGCTTTGGGACGAGCTTCTCACAGAGTGCGACCGCCACGAGATAGAATTCGTTTGGGTAAAGGGCCACGCAGGCCACCCTTATAACGAGCGCTGCGACACCCTCGCACAGGGAGAAGCGGAGAAGTATAGGTGAGGAGTAAAAATGGAATACATCGATTACTACGGTCTTGATTTTTTCAAGCAGAATGCGGAATTCACCCACGAGGAAAATCCCCTTGTTGAGGAAAACATATTTATTGAAAGAAAAAAATGCCCCGAGGACAGCCCAGTTCCTACATTTGAGGAGGCAAGGGACAGACTTCCCATACCTCAGTGGGAGGGGCATGAGGACTACATAAATTGCTACTGGAAGGCATGGGAAATAGGCTTTAAGAACGTATTGAAGATTGTGCCGAACACAGGCTTTGTTTCCAATTTCATTGATACCGCCTTTAATGGCTGTATCTTTATGTGGGATTCCTCATTCATGCTCATGTTCGGAAAATATGCGGACCGTATCTTCAAATTTCAGAAAACTCTCGATAATTTCTATTCCCATCAGCATATAGATGGCTTTATTTGCCGTGAGATCGAGGAATGGACGGGAAAGGATCATTTTACCCGTCACGACCCATCGGCAACAGGTCCCGATATTATGACCTGGTGCGAGTGGGAGTATTATCAGAACTTCGGTGATAAAGAGCGACTGGGGGAGGTGTTCATCCCCCTTATGGCATACCATCGTTGGATGCGTGAAAATCATACCTGGCGAGACGGTACATATTTTTCCACTGGATGGGGCTGCGGAATGGATAATATCCGCCGTGTTGAGCCCTGTTACAGCAGAATGTACAGCCACGGTCACGCTGTCTGGGTGGATGCCTGTATGCAGGAGCTGAATAACTGTAATATCCTCATTGAAATTGCAAGGATAGTGGGAAGGGAAGAGTTCATCCCAGAGCTTTGTGAGGAGAGAGACCTTCTGAAAAAAGCCATCAACGAAAAGCTTTGGGATGAGGATACAGGATTTTATTATGACCTCTGGCGAGGGGATCGCAAAAGCATGGTAAAGCATATCGGTGCTTATTGGGCACTGCTTGCGGGATGCGCAGACGAGGATAGGGCAGAAAAGCTCATTGCCCATCTCGAAAATGAAAATGAGTTCAAAACGCCAAACCGTGTTCCCGCTCTTTCCAGAGACATGGAGGAGTATCACCCCGACGGAGGCTATTGGAGAGGCGGCGTGTGGCCCCCTACAAACTATATGGTGCTCAAGGGACTTGACAAATACGAAAAATTTGACCTTTCACACGAAATAGCCTGTGATTATTTGCATTCTGTTATTGAGGTCTATAAGCAGACCGATACCTTATTTGAAAACTATGCACCCGAATTTGTGAACGGCGGAAAGCCATGGAAGGGAGAGCCTGCAAAGCCCAATTTCGTAGGCTGGTCAGGACTTGGCCCTATTTCCATGATGTTTGAATACGTATTCGGCATAAAGCCTGACGCGCAAAACGGGAAGATCGTCTGGCACGTGAATCTTTTGGAGCGTCACGGTATCGAGAAATATCCCTTTGGCACCGAGGGAATACTCACCCTTATATGTGAGGCTCGTGAGAGCCGGAATGATATCCCCAAAATCACCGTTGACACCAACGTCCCCGTGACGGTGGAGGTTATCTATGGCGAGAAGGGAAATAAAAAGAGCTTTGTTATAGAAAGCAGTAAACTGTATGAATAATACAGCAGCATACTTTAATAATAACTGAGAAGATCAAATGGACTCCTGTATCAAAAGTTTTGATACAGGAGTTTTTGCGCCTTCTTACTGTTGTAATGCAATAGGGCTTCTGCAAAATCTGCTCTATCTATTGCCTATTTATAAAGATAGTGCTATAATCAAAAGGTCGGAATGGAAACAGGTGAAAATCCTGTACGGGCACGCCGCCGTGAGGTGCAAAATGCTTTTCTTCTACCCGAAGCCGCAAATCGGGGACAAGCCATTGGGAGACCGAGAAGGCGAAGAAAAGTGCACCGAGTCGAAATACTTTCCGATAATAAAATAATCCCGGGCTATACCGCGAGCGCCGGTAAAAGGGAAGAAAATTCAATATTTTCAAAAGGAGAAAAGCAATGAAAAAGAATTTCCAAAGATTAATTGCACTTGTCCTTTGCACACTGCTGATTGCGGCTACAGCGGTTTTTGCATCAGGATGCACCAATGAAACCGGAGGCGCCGAAAAGGAGTCCGAAGAAAAGACCTTTACCTTTATCGTGGTGGATAAGGACGGAAACGAGACCTCGTTTGAGATAACCACCTGTGAAAAGAAAGTCGGAGAAGCTCTTTTGAAGGAAGGCCTTATCGAGGGTGAGGAGGGGGCTTTCGGACTTTATGTAAAAAAGGTACACGGCATAACCGCAGATTACGAAAAGGATAAAACATATTGGTCGTTTTATATCAACGGAGAATATGCCATGACCGGCGTTGATATGACGGATATCGAGGACGGAGCTGTGTATTCCATGAAGGTTGAAAGCTGATGGCATCAAAAAGAGGTATAACTATCCGCGAGATAGCCGTATTTGCCATGCTGGGAGCAATGATGTATGTCTCCGACTTTGCTCTGGAAGCTCTCCCCAATATCCACCTGCTGGGCGTGTTTATAGCCGCTTCCACCGTCGTTTACCGTTGGAAAGCGCTGTATCCCATATATATATACGTGTTTCTCTATGGAATAACGATGGGATTCGGCGTATGGTGGGTACCGTATCTCTATGTGTGGACGGTGCTTTGGGGAGCTGTAATGCTTCTTCCGAAAAAAATGCCGAAGTGGCTTGCTCCCATAGTTTACTGTGTGGTGTGCGCTCTTCACGGGCTTTCATTCGGTATAATATATGCACCTGCACAGGCGCTCCTGATGGGATTTACCTTTGAACAGACCCTTGCTTGGATCGGAATAGGTTTTTCCTTTGATATCACTCATGCCATCGGAAATCTCTGCCTTGGAGTTCTCATTGTCCCGATGATACATACCCTGCGCCTGGCAAGCAAGCGGTCAAATAAATAATAGCTGTGTCTCATACAAAGCATATATTGAATTTGTCGGGAGATGAAGGTGTTTTATCGTTCTTTCCTTGAAAGGAAAGAACCAAAGGAACTTTAATAAGGACAACGATAGCTAAAAGGCAAAAAGGCCCAAAAAAGAGGGAGATTCACAAAAATGAACGAGCTCATTTTTGTGAATCTCCCTCTTTTTAGGCTTGGGCACCTTCGGTGCCTCAGCCAAAGCAGATTTCTGCTTTGGCGCCGCCTTTTGCCTTGCAAACTTCAGCTAAACCCATTATTAAAGTTTTTGCAGAGCTTTTTTCAAAAAAGCGACCGTTTCTCCTCTACAAACCGGATTTTGAATGCGTCTATTTACAATTCTGCAAGAATTTCTGCGGCATTCGTATCGGGTTTGACTTTTGGCATGATCTTTTCTATAATACCATTTTCATCTATGACAAAAGTGGTTCGAACAACACCCATAGCGGTCTTGCCGTACAGCTTTTTTTCCTGCCACACACCGTAGGCTTTGATAGCTAACAGCTCCGGGTCTGACAGCAGTACAAACGGCAACCCGTGCTTTTCTGCAAATTTAACATGAGAAGCCGTGCTGTCTTTACTCACTCCTATAACTTCAATATTTCTTTTTTGAAATTCATTATAAAGTCCGGCAAAGGCACAGGCCTGTCTCGTACAGCCGGGGGTATTATCCTTGGGATAAAAATACAGCACGATCTTTTTTCCGAAAAAATCAGAAAGTGAAACATCCTCGCCACCCTTATTCTTCAATGTGAAATCCGGGGCCTTATCTCCGACCTTAAGCATACTTTTTACTCCTTAAGATTTTTTCTACACTTTTGGGTACATTTACCTTTTATGCCAGATACTCTTCTGCATAATGCACTGCTACAGCCCCATCTGACACAGCCGTTACGATCTGGCGGAGCGACTTTGTACGGACATCGCCTGCAGCGTATACACCGCTTACGTTGGTTCTTGTTGATTCATCGGCGATAATATAGCCGTTTTCATCAAGTGCTACGGCACCCTTCAAAAACTCAGTTGCCGGTTTTCTTCCGATACTGATAAACACACCGCCACAGCTGATAGTGCTATCGCTGTTTTCACGGAGATTCTTCACCTTGATGCCTGTTACCTTTCCTTCGGTCACTATCTCCTCAGCCCTGCTGTTCCACACAAACTCCACATTTTCCGCCTTCATGAGCGGTTCATGGTATATCTTTGTCGCTCTCAAGGTATCCCGCCGATGAACGAGATATACCTTCTTTGCAAGACGCGAAAGATAGAGTGCATCCGCTGCAGCAGAGTTTCCTCCGCCCACAACGACCACCGTTTTATCCTTATAGAATCTGCCATCGCAATGAGCACAATAGTGAACGCCTTTACCGGTGAGTGCCTTTTCATTATTCAACCCAAGCTCCCGAGGGTTTGCTCCCGTTGAGACAACTACCGTTCTCGCGTGATAGACAGCTCCATCGGTCTCCACTCGTTTGATCTCTTCTGAAAAGTCAACACCGTTCACCTCTGCATATTCTGTTTTTGCTCCAAAGCGTTCCGCACCATTTTGCATTTTCATACCAAGAGTAAATCCGTCTATTCCTTCTTCAAATCCCGGATAATTATCTATATCCCCGGTCAATGCCATCTGACCGCCGGGGGACATTCTCTCCAACAGCACTGTATCAAGTCCTGCCCTTGCGGCATACAAAGCGGCAGTATATCCGGCAGGTCCTCCACCTATAATGATCATATCATAAATATGCTCCATTGCATTACCTCCTGATTTTCTTGTACATATTCTACACCGATCTCGGGGTAAAATCAATGACACGGTCACATTTTTCGAGAATTATAATAACAAAACTGTATATGTTAATAAAGCGATTATTGAAATCGCATACAAAGCGTGGTATAATTTTTGTATGGATCTATAAGGAGTGATAATATGTTTGAAACTGTTTATAAAGAGATGCTTCCCTTCTGGGATGAGCTCACGACCGATGACCGGGAATATATCTGCAGGCACTCTGTTATGTCATCATATCTCAAAGGCACAACCATCCACGACAGCACTGAATGCTCCGGTGTTTTTTTGATACGTTCAGGTTGCCTTCGCGTATATATTATGTCTGAAGACGGAAAAGATATCACTCTTTACAGGCTGCACGCCGGAGATATGTGTATGCTTTCTGCCTCCTGTGTTTTACAGGCTATAACCTTCGATGTTTTCGTTGATGCAGAAGAGGACAGCGAATGCTACATAATAAGCGGCCCTGCATTTGCCGATCTATCCGAAAAGAATCCGATCGTTAAGATCTTTTCTCTCGAGACCGCTGTCAGCCGTTTTTCAGACGTGATGTGGATCATGCAACAAATACTGTTTATGAGTATGGATAAGCGGCTTGCAATTTTTTTATCGGATGAGTCTGCGCGAACGGGCTCTGATGTCATAACATTGACTCACGAGCAGATCGCCAAATATATGGGATCTGCCCGTGAAGTGGTTTCGAGAATGCTTAAATATTTTTCAAGCGAGGGTATCGTTGAGGTATCACGCAAGGGTGTAAAGATTATTGACAAAAAGCGTTTACGCAGCTTAATCAGCTAACATTGCCAAAATCTGTGACTTAGGTCTTGCACCTGCAGACTGGTCCACTATTTTTCCGTTCTTAATTACAACAAGTGTGGGGATACTCGCAACGGAAAATGCCTGTGCAAGCTCCGGCTCTTCATCTACATTGATCTTTCCTACCAAGTACTGGGGATTCTCCCTTGCGATTTCATCAACGATGGGAGATACCATACGGCAAGGACCGCACCAATCGGCGTAGAAATCAAGAAGGACCGTTTTTTCACTTGTTTTGATCTGTTCAAAATTGTTTTTATTAAGTTTAAGTACTGACATTATCGTTTACTTCCTTTCTTTTGTTTGTGTCTTTATTATACCCAAACAAGAACAGCTTTTCTGTGACAAAGTCACAAATGCTTTATTTTCTCAGCTTCAGTATCACAGCGCAACAGTGCGTTTTTGAAAAAAGGTTTATTCACCGTGAAAAGAAAAGGTTTATCAAAAAATTTCACAGAGGGTAGTATCCCTCGACAATTATTCTTCTTTGCGCTCCCCTTCATGGCCTCAAATGCCTTGCTTGTTCTGTACAGCACCATAGATATGATAATCGTCGGTATGTTTGTGGGGACTGCAGGGCTTTCAGCTGTATCACAAAGCAGTCAGATCGTTAATTTTGCTACAATGGTATGCCTCGGCTTTTCAAATGCCGGTCAGGTTTTACTTTCTCAGGCTCTTGGTGCGGGAAAACGCCGTGAGATGAATGATATTATCGGAACTTTATTTATATTTATATCACTTCTATCTCTGTCCATGAGCGCAATAATTCTTTGCGGGCAAACATATATCCTGGATATTATGAATATTCCTCGCGCTTCTTATACAATGGCTCGGCATTATTTGATTATTTGTGCCGGAGGACTGATATTTACCGCAGGATACAATATGGTCTCTGCTGTTCTACGCGGTATGGGGGATGCCAAGCGTCCATTCATGTTTATAGGCATCGCTTCTGCAGTCAATCTTATACTGGATATTATTTTCACAGGATTTCTCGGCTGGGGAGTGACAGGCGCCGCATTTGCTACAATTATAGGACAAGCGGTTTCCTTCATATTTTCCCTGTTTTATCTTTTCCGCCGAAAAGAGGAATTCGGCTTCGACTTTGAAAAAAGCAGCTTCTCGCTAAAAGGGAAATATGTAAAAATGATAACAGCTCTCGGGACGCCTATGGCAATACAATCCGGCTTTATTAATCTTTCCATGCTTGTTGTAAATTCCATGATCAACAAGGTGGGCGTGGTAGCTTCCGCTACATTTGGAGTGGGAGTGCGTATTGACGATATCGTTAATAAAATATCACAGGGGATCCAATATGCCGCTGTTCCTATCATCAGTCAGAATATTGGTGCGCGAAAAAACGGTAGGGCGAAAAAAACGGTTTATTTTGCCTGGATCTTTTCTGCAATATTTACAGTATTCTTCATGCTTCTGTATATAACCTTAGGCAAGCAGCTGTTCATGGTATTCTCCGATGACCCTGCCGTTCACAAAATGTCCGATGACTTCATTCGCGGAATTTTATGGATGTTCCCTGCCTTTATGGTAATGCGCGGAAGCGGTGCCTTCATACAGGGCATCGGGAACGCAACACTAAGCATGCTCCTTGCCATTCTTGACGGTGTTGCACTGCGGATAGGTCTCAGCTGGCTGTTCGGCGTGGCACTCAATATGGGATTCTTCGGCTTTGTTTTAGGCTACGGTCTTGCACCGTACGGCTATGCCATCCCAAGCATGATTTATTTCCTTTCCGGCAAATGGGAAAGACGACGGGTTCTGGCTGAGGATATCTGATCGCCATTTTGAAAATTTGTGTTACAAAAGTGATTTAAAAAGCAAACACTGCCATGTTTTAGTTAATAATTTTTTTATGCTTTGTAACGTCAAATTACGGTTTGACAGTGAGATAAAAAGTGTTTTCTCGTTCTTTCCTTGAAAGGAAAGAACCAAAGGAACTTTAAGAAGACAACGATAGCGAAAAGGCAAAAAG
>SVQJ01000046.1 GCA_015065395.1 Oscillospiraceae bacterium | reverse complement strand
ACGAGCCCCGAAAAACGAAATCTGCATCCTTCTCGGCAGTCCGAAGCAGCTTGTCGATACTTTATCGACAAGCTGATATTGCTACGCAATATGAAATGATCCTGCGGATCATGAAATATTTTTGAATAAATCAATCATAGATTTTAATGATTTTCAATGAAATCGCGCGAAGCGCGATGAAATCCGTCTTTCTCCCGACGAAGTCGGATTTCATCACGAAGTGATTTCATCCACCGCAGGTGGATTTATCCCGTCCGAAAGGACGGATTTAGTTGAAAAGAACCCACACTTGTCGTAGACAAATGTGAGTTCTTTTCTGGAGCTGGTGATGGGATTTGAACCCATGACCTGCTGATTACGAATCAGCTGCACTGCCCCTGTGCTACACCAGCATTCAGCTTTTCAATTATACTACATGCCGATGTATTTGTCAATATTTTTTTACTTTTCAAGTTCTCCCGCAACACGGCGAAGAAGATCTCTTATGGGCAGATGCTGGGGGCAGTGCTCCTCGCAAAGACCGCATTCGATGCAATCGGAGCATTTGCCGTTGCTTTCTGCGATCTTCTTATATCTGTTGCCCAAATGTACGTTATATACCGACCCGAAGCGGTGGTAGCTGTTGTAAAGATTGAAATAATCGGGAATAGCTATTTTCTGAGGACAGCCATCCGTGCAATAGCGGCAAGCGGTACAGGGTATCGCAATATCGTTGCGAACAGCCACCCCCAGATCGGTCATCATCCTCATCTCATCCTCAGTGAGAGGGGTGAAATCCTCCATATAGCTTATGTTATCCCTCATCTGCTCAATATTGCTCATGCCGGAGAGGACTGCGAAAACGCCGTCAAGAGAAGCACAAAAGCGCACCGCCCAGGAAGCAACGGAGAAGGAGGGATCATATTCCTTAAGGACTTTTTCGCTTTTTTCGGAAAGGCTTGCCAGCGCTCCGCCCTTAACGGGCTCCATTATGAGGACCTCCTTGCCGTATCTGCGGGCAACCTCATAGCATTTTTTCGCCTGAACGCCATCGTCCAGCCAGTCCAGATAATTTATCTGAAGCTGAACGAACTCCATATCGGGCTGCTCTGTGAGGATAGTCTCCAGCATTTCTGCACTGTCGTGGAAGGAAAATCCGATGTGGCAAATCTTACCCTCAGCCTTCTTTTGGCGTACAAAATCGAATGCACCGAAATCCTTTGCCTTGGCATAAGCATCTCGCCCAAGGGCGTGAACGAGATAATAATCGATATATTCAACTCCCAGCTTTTCAAACTGCCTGTCAAAAAATGCGGGCATTTCTTCCTTAGTGCCGATGGCAAAAAGGCTCAATTTATCTGTAACGGTGTAGCTCTCACGGGGATACCGCTCTGCCACGGCAAGACGAAAGGCATTCTCACTCATGCCGCCGTGATAAGGGGCCGCGGTGTCAAAATATGTAAAGCCGTGCCCCATGAATTCGTCAACCATTTCCTTGGTTTTTTCGATATCAATGGATTTGTTGTCATTTGGATCGCAAAGGGGCAATCTCATAAGTCCGAAAGCAAGTTTTTTCATACCGTTCTCCAATACAAATTATTTATAAGATAATTATAACACATTTGAAATATAATTTCAACGAGAAATGAATTTACAGAACTGCAGAGAAGATAATATCCTCACTGCAACAAAGGATAATTTGAAAACGGCCGCAAAAGCAGCCGTTTTGACATGAAATATTATTTGATGGAGAAGAGCATATCGCCATAGGAGGGATAGGGCCAGCAATCTGCCGAACAAAGCTCCTCGAGTGCATCGCCGTCGGCACGCAGCTCTTCCATTGCGCCGATGACCTTATCACGGCAGAACGCAGCATTGCTGTAGGGATCGTCAAAGCTTTCGATAAACTTTGCTGCTCCTTCAAGGCGCAGTATTTTTTCATAGAAGGAATCCGTAAGAGCGGATATCCTTGTGATAAGCTGCTTTTCCGCCATGCAGCTTGCAAAGGCGCTTTTCTCCTTCGCATTTCTGCACAGACGAGCGGCATAGCTGCTTGCGGCAGGGAGGATATCGTGGCGCGCCATATCTATCATGGTAAGCGCCTCTATATGAATGATCTTCGTATAGTTTTCAAGCTCGATCTCGCGGCGCGCCTTCATCTCCGTTTCGGAGAAAACTCCGTGACGCTGGAAAAGCTCGATGTTTTTCCGATCAAGCATTCTTTCAAGAGCATCGGGAGTTGTCTTCAGATTTGCAAGACCGCGTTTTTCGGCTTCAGTGATCCACTTATCATCATATCCGTTGCCGTTGAAAATGATGCGCTTGTGATTTTTAATTGTATCCTTGATAAGATTGTGAAGCGCCTCGTTAAAGTCGGGTGCGCTTTCAAGGATATCTGCAAACTGTCTCAGCTCCTCTGCAAAGGCGGTATTCATAACTGCGTTTGCCGTTGCTATGGACTGGGATGAGCCTGCCATACGAAACTCAAATTTGTTACCCGTGAAGGCTAAGGGAGACGTGCGGTTTCGGTCTGTATTGTCCTTGGGGAACTTGGGAAGAGCGTGAACTCCGATCTTCATCTGAACGGTCTCTCTTGCGTCGTAGGGGCGATCCTCCTCGATCGCAGTGAGGATCTCAGTCAGATCATCACCGAGGAAGATAGACATTACCGCAGGAGGAGCCTCCGCCGCGCCCAAGCGGTGGTCGTTGCCTGCATCGGCAACGGAAATGCGCAGCATTTCCTGATAATCGTCCACAGCCTTTATGAAGGCAACCAGCATAAGGAGAAACTGAGCGTTTTCGTGAGGCGTATCCCCCGGCTCCAAAAGATTTGCCCCCGTATTGGTGGTGAGGGACCAGTTATTATGCTTGCCGGAGCCGTTGACACCTGCAAAGGGCTTTTCATGGAGAAGGCATACCATTCCGTGGCTGTCTGCTACCTTCTTCATCATTTCCATGGTTATCTGATTCTGGTCAACTGCCAGATTGGCTGTTGTGAAAATGGGGGCAAGCTCGTGCTGGGCAGGAGCTGCCTCGTTGTGCTTGGTTTTTGAAAGCACGCCCAGACGCCAGAGAGTATCGTCAAGATCTGCCATATAGGCACTGACCGCAGGCTTTAAGCTTCCGGAATAGTGATCGTCCAGCTCCTGACCCTTGGGAGGCTTAGTTCCGAACAGAGTTCTTCCCGTGTATATAAGGTCCTTTCTCTTTTCGTATATCTCCTTGGAAACCAGGAAATATTCCTGCTCCGCTCCCACAGTTGCTTTAACGTTGGTCACATCGTCGCTTCCGAAAAGGCGGAGTATTCTTACTGCCTGCTTGGAAAGAGCTTCCATTGAGCGAAGGAGAGGCGTTTTCTGGTCCAAAGCCTCACCGCCGTAGGAGCAAAAAGCTGTAGGAATACAAAGAGTTCCGTCCTTTATAAATGCATACGATGTGGGATCCCATGCAGTATAGCCTCTCGCCTCAAAGGTAGCGCGAAGGCCGCCGGAGGGGAAAGAAGAAGCATCGGATTCACCGCGGACAAGAGTTTTCCCCGAAAACTCCATTATCACCTTACCGCCTTCTGCAGGCGAGATGAAGCTATCGTGCTTTTCTGCTGTGATTCCCGTCATAGGCTGGAACCAATGGGTGTAGTGAGTGGCACCGTTCTCGATCGCCCAGTCCTTCATAACGCTGGCAACAATATTAGCCACCTCAAGGCTCATTCTTTTGCCAACGGTGAGAGTCTTTTTTACTATCTCGTATGTTTCTGGGGGAAGCCTTTCTTCCATAACGCTTTCATTGAAAACGAGACTTCCGAATATTTCCGGTATGTTTTTCATAATCCTCCAAGGCAGGGAGCCTTTTTACACTTTCAGTGATTTCTTTTCGTCTTTGGAAAGGGAGAGCTTTTTGAATTTCTGCTCGGGGTAGTGGATAAGAAGCCCCTCCGTGTCCTCATCGGGGTATCCCACGGAATCCACACACAGGTAAAGACGCAGATGAGTAGTATCCGTGATCTCAACGCCGTCAAAGGAAAGACGCAGGTAATTATAGAAATATCTGTGCTTTTCTTTAAGGATATTGCCCGTTGCTATAAGATTTCCGTCCTCATCGCACAGCTTAAAGTAGTATTCATCCCTTGACGTGCCCTTGAGATATTTTTCGGGAAGGCTGTCGTTATACCTGACCGTGATCTGAAGCTCCTTTGCGCTTTCGCAGTAAGAGAGGGCGTATGCCGTGAAATATCCGTCCTGAGTGATGTCCTTTACAAGCTTGTGAGTTTTGAAGGCCTTTTCCCCCTGGGAAGCATAAGCTTTTTTGGCACTTTCGGTGGGGAATATATCGGAGAGAGTGGATCTTTCCGCATTCATAAAGACCCGGATCATTACAATGGCAATAAAGATCACAAGGATGGAAATGAATATATATTTTAAGATCTTTCCTATTTTCATTATCAAACCGTCCTTTGCTGCATTGTTTTCATTATAGCAAAGGACGCCTTCATATTCAATAGTTTTTTCTCGGATAAAATATTTTCTTTTCAAATATTTTTATATTAATCATTGACAAAGGGGAAAAATGTATATATAATATTCAAATGCAGGCATGGTGAAATAAGGTATGGTTTCGCCTGCTTTCCAGTTCTTTTAAGAAAGGAAGCTTGATTATGAAGCTTGATCTTACTCCCCTTCTGAACAGAAGAGTGCCTGCTATAGACTTTAACTTTAATGTCGATGTAAATGAGGTTCCCGATGCCTGCGATCTTCCTGAGGATATAAGCCTTGGCGGTGATATAGAGGTTGTGGGAAGGATCACGGACAATGACGGGTATATGACGCTCAAGGCACGCATAAGAGCGCCTTACGACACGGTTTGTGACAGATGCCTTGCTCCCCTCAGCGATATTTCCGAGTTCGACTTTTCTCGAATCGTAACCCTTAATTCCACGGGGGTCGATGGTCTGGACGAGGATGAATTGCTTGTGGTTAAGGAAGGCGGCATCGATTTTGACAGAGAAATAATAGAAGAGCTGTCTCTCGAGCTTCCTATTTATCACCTCTGCTCAGAAGAATGTGAAGGTCTTTGTTCCGACTGCGGAAAGCCCATTTCAGGCGGTTGCACCTGCAAAAAAGAAAAAGAAATGGATCCCAGGCTGGAAACTTTCAAAAAACTACTTGAAAATATGGACAAGTAGTGTTATAATACTATGTGATGATTTTTAATTTACCTTTAATGTCTTCAAGGAGGTGTGTTTCAAATGGCAGTACCGAAGAGAAAAGTATCCAAGGCTCGCAGAGACAAGAGACGTTCCAATGTTTGGAAGCTGTCCATGCCCGGCATGGTAAAGTGCCCCAACTGTGGTGAGTATAATCTCTCTCACAGAGTTTGCAGCGCTTGCGGCCAGTACAACGGCAAGCAGGTTATCGCAAAGGAAGAGGCATAAGCTTATTTCGTGTTACGGAAAATGCAAAAATGGGAGCTATGGCTCCCATTTTTTCAATATAAGTGAAGGCAGAGGCAGACAATGAATTATATACCGAAACAAAAGAACAAAGCCGCAGATGTTACGATCCTTGCACTTTTTTTGTGCGCAACGGTGGCGGTAGGCTTTTCCGCAATAGAAATGATCCCCGGCAAGGGGATCTTGCAATCCGTTGGGCTTTTCATATTCGTTGCAATGATATATGTGCTGGTCAGATACAAATTCACCACCTTTGAATACCAAATCAGAATTGCGGCAAAGCCAAAGAAAAGCCTGCACAACGAGGACAGCGAGGAGGAAACGGTGAAGGAGGGCGGCGAGGTCAAAGGCCTGCCCATAACCGCTATGCCCCCCGAGGCGCTGGAGCTTTGCATCAACCGAAAGCAAGGAAGGCGAAACGAATATTTTGAATGCATAGTGCGCCTTTCCGAGATAGAAAGCTGCCAAAGGCTTCCCAATGACAAGAAAGAAAAAAAGGAAGCTCTGAAAAAGATCGGTAAAATGCCTACGTATAAATATCTTGTAAATATGGTGGGAGCAGATCAGCTTTTGCTCACGGCAAAGGTGCTTGGAAAGCGCGTTATCATAATCATAGAGGCAGAAGGAAAATTTGCAGACTATCTCTGCGCCGTGGCAAGATTCAATAATGAGAAATAAGCGAACAGCAAACGTCCCGCTAATAGATTTGCAAAAATGACCGAGTTCATTTTGCAAATCTATTAGCGGGACGTTTTTGCCTTCATATCGCTTCCATCATGATCTCCGCTTCAATATTTGTCTTTGCGCCATCTCTTTGAGTGCGGAAATAATAGGTGCCGTCTCCGTCGCTTCCCATATAAACCTTCAGAGTTTCTCCGAGAGGTGCTTCGGAAACATAGTTTATCTCAAATTTGATAACTCTCTGCCCTTCCATTTTCGGAATATATCCGCAAAGGATATCTCCGTATCTCGTATTGTTTATGTGGCAGTTCATATCCACGTCCTGATATTCAACCACCCTTTCACCCACGAGATTCAGAGGATACCGGGCAGGCAAGCGAAAACGCTTTGCCATATCAAGCTCAACGGGATTATCCATCCCGTAGGAATTCTCAAAATCGGAAACACGGACAAGCTTGTGTGCCTTAACATCAAGAAGCGCCCAAACGCTGTATGCCTCCGCCACTATCTCGCCGTTTTTTCTTATACAGTAACACCGGTTGAAGGACACGCCGCTGGATTCGCACGCCCAGCTCTCCACATCAATAATATCGTGGGAGTATACAGGATGATAAACACTCAGCTTTATACGCGAAAGAACAAATGCAAGTCCTCTCTCCTGCAATTCATTATAGGAAGGCCCCTGCTCCTCCATCTGACAGTTTGCGCTGTCCTGCATATAACGGAGAAGGCCTGTAAGGCTTACGATATTATTCAGATCGGTGTCATGCGCGTTCACCTTGTAGGTTCCTGACCACTTCATATATTACCTCTGACAGATTTCATTTTCAAGCTGAATCAATTTTAATGATATGTTAACATTTTTTCAATAAACAAACTGTAAACAAAAAAGATTTTATCATGCAGACAAAAAATCTCTCACCCGTTCTTGAATTGCTGTGCAATATGTGGTATGATTAACCTATGAAAAAATATTTTTTCTGAAAGGATGATTATTATGGCAGAAAACAGACTTGTGGGTGCATACCCCGTTATAGGTATCAGACCCACGATCGACGGACGCCGCGGCCCCCTGAAGGTTCGCGAATCCCTCGAGGTTCAGACAATGAATATGGCAAAGAGCGCGGCAAAGCTCCTCAGCGAAAATCTTAAGTATTCAAACGGCGAGCCTGTTAAGGTAATTATAGCAGACACCACCATCGGCCGTGTGGGTGAAGCTGCTGCCTGCGCTGAAAAATTCAAGAGAGAGGGCGTTGATATTACCCTCACCGTCACTCCCTGCTGGTGCTACGGCATGGAGACCATGGATATGGACAGAAATACCATCAAGGCAGTGTGGGGCTTTAACGGAACCGAGCGCCCCGGCGCGGTTTATCTTGCAAGCGTTCTTGCGACCCACGCGCAGAAGGGTCTTCCCGCATTCGGTATCTACGGACACGAGGTTCAGGACCTTGACGATACGGAGATCCCCGCAGACGTTCAGGAAAAGATCCTCCGCTTCGGCCGTGCAGCTATTGCCTGCGCTACCATGCGCGGCAAATCCTATCTCCAGATCGGCTCTATCTGCATGGGCATCGGCGGCTCCATCATCGATTCCTCCTTTATCGAGGAATACCTTGGCATGAGAGTTGAATCCGTTGATGAGGTGGAGATCATCCGCCGTATGACTGAGGGCATCTACGATCACGCAGAGTACGAAAAGGCTCTTGCATGGACAAAGGCTAAGTGCATCGAGGGCTTCGACAAGAACCCTGCCGATATGCAGAGAAGCCGCGAGCAGAAGGACTCTGACTGGGAATTCGTTGTTAAGATGATGGTTATCATCAAGGACCTTATGAACGGCAACAAGAACCTCCCCGAGGGCTGTGAGGAAGAAATGGTCGGCCATAACGCTATCGCGGCAGGCTTCCAGGGTCAGAGACAGTGGACTGACTTCTATCCCAACTGCGACTATCCCGAGGCTCTTCTCAATACCTCCTTTGACTGGAACGGCGCACGTGAGCCCTATATCCTGGCAACCGAGAATGACGTTCTCAACGGCCTTGGTATGCTCTTTATGAAGCTGCTCACAAACCGTGCCCAAATGTTCGCAGACGTTCGTACATACTGGAGCCCCGAGGCTGTTAAGAGAGTTTGCGGCTATGAGATGGAAGGCAAGGCTAAGGAGGCTGACGGTATCATCCACCTTATCAACTCCGGCGCTTGCTGCCTCGATGCCTGCGGTAACGTTAAGGACGAAAACGGAAACGCAGTTATGAAGCCTTGGTACGAGATGACCGATGCCGACTGCGACACAGTTATGGCAAACTGCACATGGAACTACGCTGACCTGGGATACTTCAGAGGCGGCGGATATTCCTCCCGCTTCTATACCGATGCTGAGATGCCCGTTACTATGATCCGCCTGAATCTTGTTCAGGGTCTCGGCCCCGTTCTCCAGATTGCAGAGGGCTGGACAGTTGCTCTCCCCGAGGACGTTTGCGATACCCTTTGGAAGAGAACCGACTACACATGGCCCTGCACCTGGTTCGCACCCAGACTTACAGGCAAGGGCGCGTTCAAGAGCGCATACGACGTTATGAACAACTGGGGCGCAAACCACGGCGCTATCAGCTACGGACATATCGGCGCAGACCTTATCACAATGTGCTCCATGCTCCGCATCCCCGTTTCCATGCATAACGTTCCCGAAGAGGACATCTTCCGTCCTGCTTCCTTTAACGCATTCGGCATGGATAAAGAGGGTCAGGATTACCGCGCTTGCGCAGCATACGGCCCTATGTATAAGAAATAATCATTATATACAGAAAAAACCGCCGCACGGCGGTTTTTTTCTGCACGTTAAATCTCGGTTTGACGGGAAGAAACGGTCGCTTTTTTTGAAAAAAAGCTTGGCAAAAAACTTTAATAATGGGTTTAGCCAAGGCTTGCAAGGCAAAAGGCGTCGCCAAAGCAGAACCCTGCTTTGGCTAAGGCACCGAAGGTGCCCAAACCTAAAAAGAGGGAGAAACGCCAAAATGAACGAGCTCATTTTGGTGTTTCTTCCTCTTTTTAGGGCCTTTTTGCCTTTTCGCCATCGCTTGTCTTCTTAAAGTTCCTTTGGTTCTTTCCTTTCAAGGAAAGAACGAGAAAATATCTTCATCTCCCGTCAGATAAGAATTAGAAAGGGGCCATTACAGCCCCTTTCATTTTTTATTTTTCAAATAAAACCTATCTTAAAGCTCTATCATTCCGGAAAGGACACGGGTGAGGATATTTGAGTCTTTAGCAGATATACTTGCGTCGAAATCAACGTCGGCGGCTATAAATTCATCCGTACCCTTTTCAAATTCGATCTGTCCCGAGATCACTCTCTTCAAAAGATTTGAATCCTTGGCATTTACCACACCATCCTGATTAACATCGCCCAAAAGAACACCCTCGGGCTTCTTTTTCATTTCAATATCGAGGGTTATATTTCCGTTTGAAACCTCGATCACTGCGGTATGTGTTATATATCCCGCCATTGTAACCTTCAGCGTATACGTTCCGACAGGGATATTACTCATCAGATAATAAGCCGAATCTCCTTCCAGCTCCTTAGCGTCTATTACGCTGTTACCTGACAAAAGCTCAATTTTTGCACTTTTTCCGGAGCCATCCTCGCTTGTAACGGTACCTTGGATCAGGTATCCTGCTTCAGGCGCAGATGTGGCATTACGGAAGGTGTAGAACGCCCACACAGCGCCGCTGCCCACCATAATGTCGTCCCAGTCGCCGTAAGGGGTGACGTACTTGCCGTTGATCATCACGTCCACGTCATTGGCAAAGGTGCAAAGAGGTGCACCGTCTTCGTTAACAGGCACAAACTTGATCGCCATGCGGTAGGGGCCTGCATCGCCGAAGACTTCGCCCGCCTCAAGCTGTCTGCCCTCGCAGTCGTACCAATAGATGCCGGTGCCGTTCAGACCGTAGGAGGTATCAAGCTGATACAGGTCGGCATTACCCAGAATGGGGGAATAATCGGGGGCCTGACCCTTTTTTGGAGCGGTAATACCGTCCACCACGATGCGGTCCACCACGTTCTCCTCACAGGTGAAGGTGTAGGCCACCTCCTGCCGGAATTGCAGGCCGGAGAAGGAATTGAAGGTAAACTTGCCGGGATTGCCGTTGACGGTGACGGTGGGCCAAATCTCGGGATCGGCGTATATATCCATCACAAACTCGTAGCCGTCGTCGGTGTGGACGTAGATCTCACACTGATACTGATGACCGGGCAGGAACACGTCATTTTCGTAGACGTAATCGTAACCGCCATCGGTGACGTCCCACCAGGAAACGCCGTTCTTGACGTAATACCACTTCTCGGGAGGATTCTTCCAATAAATGTCCTCATAGGAATTCTTGGTGGTATCCACGTGATAGCCGGTGCCGAACATATTGACGGTGTAGGTGGGGTGCTGGCCTGCCACGGGGGCGACCACGTCCACGATTGTGATCTCCTCAATGATGTAGTCGTTGCACTTGCCGAAATCGAAATAAACGGTGATGACCTCCTCGGGGTCTTGGTCATAGGCCTTTTCGACGACGGCAGGGCTGCCGTTGACGGTGGCAACCACGTCGGGTTGGACGGTGCCGTCGGCGGTGGTGACGGGGAACTTGTACCCGTTGCCATTCAGGCCATCCAGCAGATTCACGTCCATAAACACGCGGTAGTACTTGCCGCCCACGAACTTTTCGCCGGCAGCCATGATTGT
>SVQJ01000045.1 GCA_015065395.1 Oscillospiraceae bacterium | reverse complement strand
CGAGACGGTATGAGTAATTATACATAACTCCGCCGATATTGACGGTTCCGCCGATACCGCGGTAGACTATTGCATTTGTGGGAGCGGTTTCTGTTTTACCCACAAAGGTCCTGTCCGTTTCGGTGCCGTTCACGTATTTTACAAGGTATTCACTGGTTCTCGTGCCGTTAATACCGTTTTTATATGTTTTTGTGGTTCCCTTGGGAATGGTCTGAACATCCTTATAAACCGTTTCGTAAGGGATGTATTCTTCGCTGAATACAGATTTATATATGATCTCATCAACGGGTATGACCATATCTGCACGGATCATCTCATTTTCGCTGATGCGAAGCATCTGGGAGTCGGTAAGCTTGATGCCGGCAAGGGCCATAAGCTGGGAAACTCTTATTTCTTCGCTGATGCAGGTGATATCCTCCCGATCGTAAAAATCAAAGGTAACGGTATAGCTTTGTGCTGTACCGACGGGATTTTCTTCGTCGTAATCCTCGGGAGCTTCTTCTTTTTCTTCCTTTTGTTCTTTTTCAGCAAAGGAGAGCCTCTCCTCTTCGCTGACGATATGCTCTCTTGCACCGAGAAGGCAATCGGATGTCCTCAGCGACACGTGCTCCGCGTGGGAGGGTCTTTGAGGGATAAATCTGAGTGCAAAAACGGCGCCTGCGCCGCATATACACAGGCACAGAACAGTTATATAGGCAGCCTTCGGGATCTTTTTGAAAAGCAGCCAAAGCTCTTCAAAAATGCTTATGAAAACTATGCCTATAATTTTGAATATTCGCGCGATCGGAGCTCTTTTTTTCAAAGAAGGTTTTTTTGCCTGGCGAGGCGCAGTGCCCGCTCCGTTAATTGATCGGAGCTCCTCCATAGGGATATTTCGATTGGTATTGTTTTTCAAATAGCTCACCATCCTATCTTTAGCCTTGGCTTTGGGATATTGCTGTAGCGCTGTTTGTTTTTTGATAAAAATTAATCATTTACTATATACAAATTCATAAAAATAATGTATAATAGCTGTGTATTTGGTAATTTTTACTTTTGATTGTTATACTCATACCGATTAATGATATCATAAACTAAACAAAAAATCAAGTCCAATATTATCGAGCTGTACAAAGGAGGAAAAACTATGGTCTCACTTAAGCCCTTGCACGACAAAAAAGCTTTCATAATTGATATGGATGGTGTTATCTATCACGGAAATACCCTCCTTCCCGGAGTTCCCGAATTTGTTGATTGGATGTACTCCACGGGTAAGCAATTTCTTTTCCTCACAAACTCAAGCGAGAGAGCTCCAAGAGAGCTTTCCACAAAGCTTGAAAGAATGGGTCTGAGAGTTGATGAGAGCCATTTTTATACAAGTGCTCTTGCAACTGCCTCTTTTCTGAAGACCCAATGTCCGGGCGGAAGCGTTTATGTTATCGGTGAGCCCGGTCTTCTGAATGCTCTTTATGAAGCCGGATTTACCATGAATGATTATAATCCCGATTACGTTGTCTTCGGTGAAACACGTTCCATTAGCTATGAAAAGATCGAGAAAGCAGTAAAGCTTGTTCAGAACGGTGCAAAGCTTATTGGAACCAACTCTGACCTTACCGGCCCCACAGATGCAGGAAGGATCATGCCTGCCTGCCGTGCGCTTATATCTCCCATAACACTTACCACCGGAGTCAATGCGTATTACATAGGCAAGCCCAATCCCCTTATCATGCGCCATGCGTTGAAAAAGCTGGGAGTTCACCGTGCGGAGGCTGCTATCATCGGTGACCGTATGGATACCGATATCGTTGCGGGTATCGAGAGCGAGCTTGATACAGTTCTCGTGCTTTCCGGTGTTACCGATATTAAAACCATGAAACTCTTTCCCTACCGTCCCGCGTATATAATGAACGGAGTCGGCGATGTTCTCAAAGAGGAGATCGAAAAAATAGGCTGATTTATCCATAGAAAGGCAATATTTATAATGGCAAACAATCCCTTTTCCATAATCACCCCTTATATTGAAGAGCTTGCTGCTAAAAGTGTGGAGTCCAACGGCATAATGCCGGAAATGTATACGCAGCACAATGTTAAAAGAGGACTTCGTGACCTTGAAGGCCGCGGCGTTCTCACCGGACTTACAGAAATATCCGAGGTCATTTCTCACAAAATAATAGACGGCAAGGATACCAATATTCCCGGCGAACTTTGCTATCGAGGTATTGACGTTAAGGATCTGACGAGCGGCTTCCATTCCGAGGGAAGATACGGCTTTGAGGAGTGCGTATATCTTCTTCTTTTCGGAAAGCTTCCCACAGCTGATGAGCTTTCCCGTTTTTGTGAGCTTCTTGCAGGCTACAGAAGTCTTCCTACAAGCTTTGTCCGCGATATTATCATGAAGGCACCCAGCACGGATATGATGAATGTTCTTGCCCGAAGCGTCCTTACGCTTTATTCCTACGATGATAATGCAGATGATATTTCCATCCCCAATGTTCTTCGCCAGTGCTTGCAGCTTATTGCCATCTTCCCCATGCTTTCCGTTTACGGATATCATACCTACAGGCATTATCACGAGGGCGAGAGCCTTATCATCCATCATCCGAAGCCTGAGTATTCCACAGCGCAGAATCTGCTTCATATTCTCCGCGCTGACGGTAAATTCACTGAAACCGAGGCAAGGACTTTGGATCTTGCTCTGGTGCTTCATGCCGAGCACGGCGGCGGTAATAACTCTACCTTTACCACTCATGTGGTCTCCTCTTCCGGAACAGACACCTATTCCGCAGTTGCGGCGTCCCTCGGCTCCCTGAAGGGTCCCCGCCACGGAGGTGCCAACATCAAGGTAGTAAAGATGTTCGATGATATGAAGGCTAATATTCCCGATACGTCGGATGAATCCATCAGGGATTATATTGCCAAAATATTGAACAAGGAAGCATTTGACCGCTCCGGTCTTGTTTACGGTATGGGACATGCTATCTATTCCGTTTCCGACCCCCGAGCCGAGGTGCTCAAGGCTTTTGCGAAAAAGCTTTCTTCAGAGAAGGGAATGGATGAGGAGTACAGTCTCTATAAGAGAACTGCGAAGATCGCATCCCAGCTCATTGCCGAAAAAAGAAAGATATATAAGGGCGTCAGCCCCAATGTGGACTTCTACAGCGGCATGATCTACAGGATGCTGAATCTTCCCGAGGAGCTTTACACCCCTATTTTTGCAGTTGCCAGGATCGCCGGATGGAGCGCACACCGTCTTGAGGAGATCGAAACTGCAGGCAAGATCATTCGTCCTGCGTATATGTGCGTGAAGGACAGAACTTCTTATATTCCTATGAACGAACGCTGAAAAGTGAATAACGCTTTGCCGCCTTTGCACATATTATGGAAAGGCGGCAAAATTCCATTGAAAGGATCCCAACCATGGTTCTTGATAAAAAAGAAACGTCCCTTGCGTACAGATGTCCCGGATGCGGCTCGTGGGTCAGCAGTATTATCGGTATTTTTTCTCTCACTGCAGATATGCTTCGCTTGAAATGTCCATGTGAAAAGAGCGAGCTTACTTTAGTGCATACCAATGATAAAAAGCTCAGACTGACAGTTCCCTGCTTCCTCTGCCCAAAGCCTCACAGCTTCACGATCTCTCAGAGCTCATTTTTTGAAAAAGAGCTTTTCAGCCTGCCCTGCGCATATTCAGGGATCGACATTTGCTTTTTCGGGAAGGCGGAAGAGGTGAAAAAGGCTGAAGAGGAGGCCGACAGAGAATTGAACGCCCTTGCCCAGCAGCTTGGCGCGGAGAATCTCTTTTGCGACAGAAGCGAGGAGGACGAGATATTCTCCGATCCACAGATACTGGAGATAGTGAATTTCGTTATTCGCGATCTGGATGAAGCGGGAGAGATCCATTGTAAATGTCCGGACGATGAAGGTGTCTATAACGTGGAGGTGACGGGGGACGGAATTTGTGTGTCCTGTGAGATATGCAAGGCGAAGGCAACCGTTCCGGTTACAAGCACCATAACGGCGCAAGCCTTTTTGAATTGTGACAGCCTTACTTTGGAATAAAGCCGTATAAAAGCAAAAAAGCTTTAAGAAAAAGAGAAGTCTCTCAAAAATGGATTCATGCATTTTTGAGAGACTTCTCTTTTATGGGTTTATAGGAATACTGCTGCAGAGATGAAACTTTAGTTTTATCTCTGCGGCTATTGTTTTGCAAAATTCAGCTAACCGATTCTCAAAGCTCCTGTAAAAATCACATTTCAACCTTATAGGTAAGCTTTTTCTGCCTGTGATCGTCCTTGGAGATGGCGAAGGTTGTCTTACCATCTGCAACGGCAAATTCGACAGCATTGCCGTCGAGAGTAACGCTCTTAGCTTCGCCGTTGATGATAACATCAAAGCTTGTAACATCGCCCATACCGAAAATATCGGGATCGGAAAGGAGGCTGTCTGCGGTTTTTTCTCTGCCCTCGTAGCTGCCCTCTCTCATATTGAGAGTAAGCTCAAAGCTCTTATCGTCTCCGCAAAGCTGAATAAGGGTCTTTGCCATCTTGCCTTCCATGTAATCGTAGGTATAGCCGTCGTCCTCATAAAGGGTGAAGGAGCTGCAACCGCCGGGATATACGTTGATATGATAGTTATCGGGAATGGATTTTTCGATATATTTCTGGTAATCCTGGGTGCAGAATACACTGCCAGCCTTTACCATCATGGCGCCGCCTTTACCCTTGGGACACTTATATTCGATCACCTGACCGCCTTCGTACACATCGCCGGTGAAGTAGTCGATCCATTTACCCTCGGGGAGTGTGAGCTTCATATCGAATACTGCAACGAGGAAGCTGTCTCCGAACATATACTCGTTGGTAACGTAGTCAAACTCTGCATTGTCGGGCCACATAAGCGAAAGGGCACGTGTGATGGGGAGCGCGCGCTCGGACGCGATATGAGCCATGGAATAGATGTAGGGGAAGAGGCTGTTTCTCATGTGTGAGTATTCTCTGATCGCATCGCAAAGCTCATCTCTGAGGAACCAGGGCTGGTTCCACGTTCTCCAGGCAAGCTGCTGTGTCCAGGGGGTGAGGAACCCGTAATGGATACCCTCAAGGCTTGTTGCCTCCATATCGCAGGTTGCGTTGGAGTGGCCGGAAAGACCGAAGTTGAGCATTGCAACAACGGTATCGTATCCGCCGCCGGTATCGCCTGCCCAGGAAGAGGCAAATCGCTGTGTTCCTGCATATACACAAGGAGTATAGATAACTGCTCTTCTGCCTGTATGACCTGTAAAGCCCTCCTGCATCTGCTTAACGTAGATTACAGGATATACGTTATGGACCTCATCGTCGAAATACTTACCCGCCCAGAGTCTGTCGGGATGGTCGTTCACCTGGAAGGCACCGTCCAGCTTAAAGCAGGATGCGCCGTTATCGCAGAATTTCTTAAGATGGTCGAACCAAGGGACATCCTTATGGGTCAGACCGTCCATATACATGGGGCAAGCGAAGTGAGGGTCAAGAATGGATGCGCCCTCATAAGTATATTCCTTGCCGAATTCCTTTGCTCTCTCTCCGCACTGACGCTCCTCTTCCCAGAGAAGGTCATAATTTTGGCAGAGCCAGAGGGAGAATTTGAAGCCCATCTCGCGAAGAGCATAGAAGAAGGTCTCGGGGCCGGACTGATTTTCGGGAAGCCATCCGGGAATGTAGAATCTCTCCTCGTCCCACTTTTTATCAATGGAAGCATCGTAATGCTTGGTCATCCACTGGGGTTCAAGACCTACCATATCGCAGGAGATGTCCTCGCGGCGGAAGTTAAGGCAGTCGTAAAGCATTTCGCGGGCATTGGTCTGCTCGTTGAGAACGAAGGTATATCCGTATGCAAACTTAGGCATCATTATGGGGTTACCCGCAATACGTCCGTGAAGCTCAAGGATATCTGCAAGCTTTGCGCTTTCGGGAACAAAGAGATAGAAGTCGACTATACCCTTGTGAGCGGAAATGGAAATAAGATTCTTATCTGCAGCTCCGATATCGAAAACAGAGGCATAAGTGCAGTTGAGAAGCACGCCCCAGCCGTTTGAGGACATGATATAGGGAACGGGACCGTAGGATGCGATATTTCTGATATCGATTCTGGAAACGGTGCCGCGGCGTGCGATATGATCGCGTGATTCGTCACCCAAACCGAAGATACGCTCGCTGTCATCAAGGGAGATATTGAGAGTGAAGCCCTTGTTCTTATATGCTTTACCCTCAAAGCCGCCGTATGTAAACTCTACAGGAGCTTTTGTTCCGTTAAGAACAAGCTTATCGCCGTCAACGGTAAGAGAGAATGCTCCGTTTGTAAGGGTATTGTTTTCAAAGGTGGCACTGGTATCCTCTCCGCTTTCGCGAAGGATATTGTACTTTGAAAGGAGAGTTTCGTTGAATTCGTCGTTTGAGGAGATGCGCACGCGGAAAATACCCTTTTCCACGCTGCGAAGCTCAAAAGTTCCGTTACTTGTTTTAATATTGTACATCTTAGGTTGTTGCGGCTTTTGCCGTCCTCCTTATAAATTATCTTGATCTTAAAATAGCTTATTGCCACAGCTTGATGTGCCTTGAGGGCTTTAGTTTGAAGCAGGGGATAAGCTTTCGGCCAATGCCTTGTTTATAGCCTTTGAGAGTTGGTCTGCGCAGGAAGTACTTTTGAAGCCGCAGGTGTTTCCCTCGAGGATATGGGCGATACTCTGCGCATCTTTCCCTTCCACCAGCTTTGAAATTGCCTTCAGATTTCCGTTGCAGCCTCCGCGAAAGCTAACGTTTTTTATTATGCCTTCCTCGATCTCAAAGCTTATCTCGGAAGCGCAAACTCCTCGTGTTTTGTATCTGTATTCCATAAAGATCCTCTAATTGGTTGTGTTTTCATCATTTGCCGCTTCTTTTTCGGGGGTCTCCAGGGTGACTGAAAGGCTGTCTCCCGATATATTCATAACGGAGATCTTCGGCTTTTCCTCGTCCTTGTCATCTTTCCCGTCGTCCTCGGGGACGTTTTTGAAGGTATATGTATTTGTATGTTCCATACCGTTTACAAAGAATTGACGGTTTACTGCAACATCAACGGTATAGAAGGCGTTATACGGGATGAATTCCAGATCCACCTTCCCGGAGCCTATATTGATATCGCAATTATCTGTTTTGAAGGCTCTATCGCCGCCAACTATAAGGTTTGCTCTTTTAGCGTTAAATTCAGCCTTCTTTGCGATAACGGAATTGAGGATTATTCCTGTGGATGAATCACCCTTGGCGTTTACTGTGAGAGTGCCGTCGGTGCTGATATCGGTAAGATGGATCTTTCCGCTTTCAACGCTTATGCTGTAGTTCGTTTTTGTTGAAAGTCCGGAGATATCGATATTACCCTTTTCCAGCTTCAATTCAAAGGATTTTACAAGCTCGGTATCGGTAACATAGATGTTGACAGCCTTGTTCTTGCTGCTTTGGGTCTTGATGATATGCCGCAAGCCTTTGAAGCCGATGCCGCTTTCCCAAAGGCCGGTAATATCCTTTATCTCTGAGGTCTCTGTGAAGGTAACGGAGGCGCTGTTCGCTTTATAGGATGAGTTGTTTTCGTTGAAATTGACGATCTCGATATAGTTTTTTTCTGCGCCGCCGAAAACATTGATGTCGCCATCCGTTATGGAGATCTTTATTCTGTCGGTCTCTCCGTCACCGAAGGAGTATGTATAATATCTGTCAGAGCCCTTCTTGGTGGAGTAGAGCTGCTCTCCGGAGGCGGATGCGATGCCTGCACCAACGAGGCAGAGGATAACGCCGGAAAGAAAAATGATACCTGATATGAGCAGGAACAGCTTTGAACGTTTTTTCATAATCTGTTGCACTCCTCTCTGAATCGGTTTATCATAGGATTTATTCTCTTGAAGCAGTAGCCTTCAAATGAAATGACCTGTTTGAGCGCATAGGGAAGGGCAAGGGATGCGAGGCTGTATGTGAGTATACCCAATGCCATTGCAAGTCCTCCGATTGCAATACCAAGGCCCATCTCGTAAAGACCTATACCGATATTTCCTCCGACTATTTGTATGGCACCGTATATTATGCCCACTATCGAGAGCACGCTGCCAAGCACTGCCTCTACGCATACGAGCGCCAGGCAAAGAACTATCAATGCACATATTACGGCGATGCTGAGACCGAAAAACGTCAATACGATAAGAGAAAAGACAAGGAGGAAGGGAGAAGCGAGAACGGTTATGGAAACAAAGTATTTCTTTCCTCTGGTGGTAAGCTCAACCTTTCCGTTGTCCTCGTTATCAGGGTCATCCTCTGCCAGATAAACCTCTTTTTCCTCGAACACAGCTTCAGTATCTGAGTTATCATGGAGGGGAATATTGACACAGGTATCCCCTGATGCAATATCATCAAGAGATATATCTTCGGTTTTGATCCCCGCGAAGGCACGTGTATGCATATTATCGTCTGTGCTTTCATTGACTGTGCCGATGATACGGGTTTTCATATTGTCAGCCAAAGGGTCGGCGAGTTGAACTGATACATCATCCTTATTGCCTTGGGATAGGTCTATTATTTTCGTTTTTTCGTTGTCTGCGCCGTTGCCTTCGGCAAGAGCAAGATCCACGATCTTTGTTTTCATATTATCGGGATCCGGGATAGCTTTATCTGTGTTGACTGCCGGTATGACTACGGTGCTTGCCATAAACGGATCTGCTTTTTGGGAAGAAGAGGGGATTTTGGAAACGATCTTCATGTCCTCATCCTCATCATCTTTCTGTTCAGACGCTCTTTGGCCTTTATCCTTTTCCTTTATGAAATCTGCCAGCCTGTCTGAAAGCTCCGAAAAGTCCTCGGCGCAGGTGTAGGCAGATATTTCCTTCAAATCGTCCTCATCAAAGGTTCTCACAAGGCTGACCGCGTGCTTGATTGCAGAATCCCTGTCCACCCCCCTGTGTGTAAGGGAACGGGCAAGCTCTGCCGCAAAAGCTTTGGTATCCACAGCGTTGCCTCCTTTCATAAGATGATTTTTTATAAAAATATGGATTTTCTCACATTATTATGTTATACTGCAATCAGTAATTACATTCTATCAAAAAGAGAGACGTATTTCAATATGAGAATGAGAAAAAAACGCCGCTCAGGCGAAAGACTTTGCGCTCTTCGTGCGTTGTTCGTTGAAGAAAAAGGATTTACGGGGGTTTTTGACAGCGAGCGCCCTCTTCGCCTTGAAATCGGATGCGGAAAAGGGGATTTTATTTGCGCACTTTCAAAGAAAGAGCCGGATTATAATTACATAGCGATGGAAAGAGTGGATGATGTTATCGTTGTTGCGGCGGAAAAGTATGCCGCAACGAGAGATCTTGGCTGCCTTGATTACCACGGCGGCTGGAGAGCGCCTGACGGTACGGTCTATAAGGATGTTACGTGGGATATTCCCGTGGAGATGAGGGGCAACGTCCGTTTTATGAATTTTGATGCGGCGGAGCTTTGTGAATATTTTGAGGAGGAGTCCCTGGATACCATATACGCCAATTTCAGCGATCCGTGGACTAAAAACGGCTATGCCAACCGCCGTCTCACTCACCCGGATTTTCTCGCACGTTATCTTAAGGTGCTGAAAGCAGGGGGGCGCTTCTGCTTTAAGACAGACAACGTTGAGCTCTTCGATTTTTCTCTGGAAAGCGTTGAGAACGAGGCTGGCTTTGAGCTTACCTTTGTTTCCCGTGACCTCCATTCCAGCGATAGGGCGGAGAGCAATATAATGACTGAGTATGAACGTAATTTTTCAAGCCAGGGGATAAAGATCAACTGCCTCGAGGCCGTAAAAAAGTAAAATATCAGGCAAATGCTTTGAAAACATCATCATCAAATAACGTTAAGAATTGGTATCACTTTAATATGAACGATGGCACCGAAGATGCAGTAACCGCAAATAATAAGCCCCCGAAAAAATGAACTCGATCATTTTTTCGGGGGCTTATTATTTGCGGGCATTTTGAAGTTCCTTTGGTTCTTTCCTTTCAAGGAAAGAACGAGAAAAGCTTATTATTCGGTTTATTTATCCGCGTCATTCTGTCGGATAGCCACGCGGCGGATCTTTCCGCTTATAGTTTTGGGAAGCTCGGAAACAAATTCCACCACTCTCGGGTATTTATAGGGTGCGGTATGCTCTTTTACGTATGTCTGGATCTCTTTTTTCAGCTTGTCGCTTCCTTCGTAGCCTTTAACCAGAACTATAGTTGCTTTGACGATCTGTCCTCTGATAGGATCGGGAACGGGGGTAATAGCACATTCCAGCACGTAAGGAAGCTCCATGATAACGCTTTCTATCTCGAAGGGGCCGATGCGGTAGCCGGAGGATTTGATAACATCGTCCGTTCTGCCCACATACCAGATATAGCCTTCTTCATCCATCCATGCGGTGTCTCCTGTGTGATAATAACCGTCGTACCAAGCTTCTCTGGTGTTTTCCTCGTTGCGGTAGTATTCAAGGAAAAGTCCGGGAGGGGTTGAATCCTTGGTGCTTATACATATTTCGCCTGTTTCACCGCGGGGGCAGGGAGTGTTATCGGGACGGAGTATCTCCAGCTTATACATGGGAGAGGGCTTGCCCATAGATCCCGGACGGGGAGTGGTACCCACGAGGTTTCCGATGGAAAGCGTTGTTTCAGTCTGTCCGAAGCCTTCCATGATGGTAAGGCCGGTTGCCTCCTTAAATCTGTAGAATACTTCGGGATTAAGTGCTTCTCCTGCTGTGGTGATGTAGGTAAGAGAGGAGAGATCAAATTTTGAGAGATCCTCCTTAATAAAGAAGCGGAGCATGGTGGGTGGTGCGCAGAAGGTGGTGATGCCGTATTCCTTGAAGAGGGGAAGGATATCGTTTGCATCAAATTTATCGAAATCGTATGCAAAAACGCAAC
>SVQJ01000044.1 GCA_015065395.1 Oscillospiraceae bacterium | reverse complement strand
TGGGATGAAATCACTCCGTGATGAAATCCGACTTCGTCGGTAGAAGGACGGATTTGATTTCATCTGCGAAGCAGATTTCATCCGAGCGGAGTGAGGATTTCATCGCGCTCGCGCGATTTCATTGAAAAGCATAAAGAGCTGTGATATGGTTGAGGTACAATAGGGACAAATAATTATTAATCCTTGCCTTTTTCATCAAATTTGTAAGGCAAGGCAGGAATAACTGTCATACCATACTTTGATATCCTTGTAAAACAAGGAAAAGTATGATGTACAAATACGGTGGAGCAAAGTATGGCGGAATGAATATTCCTATAAACGATAAAGCCTCCGAGTTGTTTGTGAAACTATACGAAACAACTGCTATTCCACTATCTCAGTACAAAGACGGAAACTTATTTTCTCCGGAAGTACTGGTAAAAGGAAACATTACTCCGGAAAACATACGGATTTGCTTTGATAGGTGATGTGGTGTACTTTTAGGCTTTTTTACCTCAATTCTGCTCCGTTTAGGTAGTCTTTCGCAGAAAAGAAACTTGCCATAACGGGCAAGTGAAATAGCTTCGCTGTGAAATATTCGCTGCGCGAATGTGGGCAAATTTTATTTCACATTGCGACGAAGGAGCAATATTTCACAATGGCCACTGGTCATTATTTCACATCCGAAGGATTATTTCACTTTAACTTTGGTAACTGATATGGTATAATTATTTCACGAAGTACGGGATATATCATCAAGGGCGGCTTGATAAATACACCCATATTTTATTAAACTTCTCAAGTCATAGCTAGTCAAAAGGCTGTCGTTTTCATTTGCGACAGCCTTTTCATTGTTTTATATATTCTCAAGATACCGAAGCATATCATCAAAGGAGCCCCGGGGGCAATCGGGCATTTCTTCCTTTGAATTGATGAGCCAGTCAGTGACGAGATATGCGTCCATTCCCACTGCCCTTGCAGGCTCTATATCCTCCTGAACATTATTGCCTATCATAAGGCATTTTTCAGGATCAAGAGAAAGCTTTTCGCATATCTCAAGATAATAGCAAGGGTTTGGCTTCGCAGTTTTGAAGCCCCTATACTCTGTTATAAGATCAAAGGATCCGGGGAGAACATTCACCCATTTAAGGCGGGAAGTTACTGCGTTCATGGGAAAGAGGGGGCTTGTTGCAAGAACGACCTTTTCTGCTTTTTCTCTCGCCAGATCCACCGCTTTCTGCGCCGACGGATTTTCTCTTGAAAAGACCTTTGCTTCATTAAAGCCCTCATCATAGAAAGCATCAAATAAGGGCTCATCCTTTATGACCTTTTGAATATCTCCCACAACCTCGCCGAAGGCTTGCCAAAAGGCTTCACGGTTTGTGCAAACAGCGTTATTTTTCGTCATTGCAGCAACGCCCTTCCACATCCCCTTTACAAAGCTTTCCTTCTCATAGCCGTAGGGCTCGGCATATTTGAAAAGCAGGCCCAGGTATCCCTTGGTGAACTCATCATAATCCATGGGCAGAAGAGTTCCGTCCAGGTCAAACATTATTGCTTCGTATTTCATATTCTGCCTCGCTTTAATGAGAAAACACCTTTCTCCGGAGCAATGGTGAAAGGTGTTTTATGGTTATTATTCCAAACTTACGCCATCTTGTTGATAGCAACTGCAAACTGGCTCTTCTTGTGAGCTGCTGCGTTCTTGTGAATGATATTGCGCTTTACAGCCTTATCAACAACAACAACTGCAGGCTTATAAGCCGCCATAGCTGCTGCCTTATCGCCGCTTTCTACTGCAGCATAGAACTTCTTGATGATGGTCTTCATCTGGCTCTTGAACATCTTGTTGCGGAGAGTCTTTACAGCAGTAACTTTTACGCGCTTCTTTGCACTTTTAATATTAGGCATCTTTTTGTCCTCCTGATTAAAATCAAAGCGTCACTTAAGCCTGAGAGGGTGCCTCAGTGAACAATCTCATACAGTTAGTAATGATACCACAAAGATTTCACGATTGCAAGTGTTTTTTCAAAATTATTTTCACTTTTTTTCACTTTTCCCCTTTTATTCCGATATAAAGCAAAAACACAAATTTCAGCCTTGTGTTTTGATCCTTTTTTCATTATTAATATTATAAAAACTGTTGTAAAACACAGCGTTTTGTGTTAGAATAATATGAATTTGTATATTCAAAACTGCCCGAAAAATGCTTTTTTCGGTTTCATAAAGCGAAAGGTCAAAACGATGAAATACTTAGTTCTTATTCCCGACGGTATGGCTGACCGCCCTATCCCCTCTCTCGAAAACAAAACTCCCATGACAGCCGCTGAAAAGCCCATTATGGATTCCCTTTGCAAAAGATCCCTTTTGGGCACCTCCCTTAACGTGCCTGCTACCATGGTTCCCGAAAGTGATACCGCAAATCTTGCGATTCTTTCATACGATCCTCTTATCTATTCCAAGGGCCGTTCCCCTCTCGAGGCCATGAGCATGGGACTCACCATGGCTGACGACGATACTGCTATCCGCTGCAACGTTGTTACTCTTTCCGAGGATGAGGAAAACTATGAGGACAGGATCATGCTTGATCACAGTGCCGACGAGATAACGACCGAGGAAGCAAATGAGCTTATAATTGCACTTAACGAAGGACTTGCAAACGAGGAGCGCCGTCTTTATACAGGCGTCAGCTACAGGCATTGCCTCCTTTGGAAAAATGCAGATCAGAAATATCCCTTCGACCGACCCCACGATATTATCGGCAGAAGGATCGGTGACTATCTTCCAAAAAGCGAAAACGGGGGATGGGATTTCCTTGAATTTCAGAAAAAGGGCTATGAGATCTTGAAGGATCATCCTGTGAACCTTGCCAGAAAGCAAAGGGGTCTCCGTCCCGCAAATTCCCCCTGGCTCTGGAGCCCCGGCGGAAAGCCCGCTCTCCCCTCCTTTAATGAAAAATGGGGCATCTCCGGCTCCGTTATCTCCGCCGTTGATCTTATTAAGGGTATCGGTATATGTGCCGGTCTCAACGTTATCGAGGTCGAGGGAGCTACGGGAAACTGCCACACCAATTACAAAGGCAAGGCTGATGCTGCCATTAATGCTTTCAAAAACGGAAGCGATTTCGTTTATATCCACGTTGAAGGTCCCGACGAGTGCGGCCACAGGGGCGAGATCGAAAATAAGGTCATGAGTATCGAAAAGATCGACTCCCTCATCCTCGGCCCCGTGTACGAATACCTCAAGGCCTGCGGAGAGGATTTCAAGATCCTTGTTCTTCCCGATCATCCCACTCCCATTGAGATCAGGACCCACTCCTCCGAGCCTGTTCCCTTCTTCCTTTACGACAGCACAAAGGAAGAGCGCGGAGCGGATACCTTCACAGAGGATAGCGCTGTTGCCGCAGGATTCCATGTGGCTGACGGAAGCACTCTTTTACAGCTGATGATAAAATAAAGAAAAACTTTACAATACAAAACGGCATACCGCCAAAGAAAGGAACTGCCAATAATGAGTAATATTGAGGGAAGCGATAAGATCTACGAAGAGCTGAAAGGCTACTTCCCTCCCGAATACGATCTTACACCCGACGAACTTGAAAAAGAAATAGAGCTTGAAAATAAAAAAAGAGAGATCGCCCTTGGTATGATGCGGCCCAAGCTTTCTGATGAAAAAACGCAAAAAGCGGATATTTCTTCAGAGGGGGCGGATTGTGTTGCTTCGGAAAAGGCTTCGGCAAAGAAAGCTTTTGAAAAGAGCATCCCCGCAACGGACGACATCCCAAAAGACTACGAAAGCGAAGAGCTTTTGAGTGACGGTATAGATGCCTCCGATATCCTTGATGAAGAGCTTGAGCTTCTTGCCAATGCCGAGGATATGATCACTGCGGGATCCGCCGCTCCATTTACTGACACGGATTCCTTCAGCGTTTTCGATTTTGAAGAGCTTTTCGATGCCGAAGAAGCTTCAAAAGCCAAGGATGAGTCCAATCTCGTTATCGTTAATACCGAAGAGCCCCTTCCCGATGCAACAGAGCAGACAGAGGCCGATGAGGATCATGCATTCAAGGATCTGTTTATTGCAATGGAAAACGATTCCGACGGAGACGATGGCGAGATCAGATCCGCTGACACCACCCGAAAAACCGTAAGCTGGATCTTTGATTTTCTTGAGATCTTCTCTGTATGCATCACCATAATCATTCTGATCTTTGCCCTTTTGGCAAGGCTGACAGAGGTTAGCGGTGACTCTATGGTGAACACCCTCCACGACGGAGAACGGCTTATCGTTTCAAACTTCATGTATGAACCAAAGACTGGTGATATCGTTGTTCTCCAGAATACTTCCATCGAAAACGAAACACTCAGCGCCCCTCTGGTGAAAAGAGTTATCGCTGTGGGCGGAGAGACCGTTGATATAACCGAGACCGGCATCGTTTCCGTCACTGATAAAAACGGAAAGACCAAGGTTTTGGAGCAGCCCTATGTCTACTTCAAAAACGGCGAAGTATACAGAGGATCTCCTATCCATTGCCAGGTGCCTGAAGGCTATGTTTTCGTTATGGGAGACAACAGAAACTACTCAGCAGACAGCCGCGGTCCTCTCGGACTGGTTGATGAAAGATGCATTTTCGGAAAGGCAGTCGCAAGGCTTTTGCCCCTCAGCGAGTTTGAGATCTTTGAAAATCCCTATAACAACTGATAATAAAACAAAAACAGAAAAGAGGATATTATGCCCTCGAGAGAAATACAATGGTTTCCCGGGCACATGGCGAAAACACGTCGCCTGATAACTGAAAATATATCAAGCGTTGATATCGTTATCGAGCTTCTGGATGCGCGCATCCCCAAAAGCTCCAAAAACCCGGAGATCGCAAATCTTACAAAGACGCGACCCACTCTCACCTTGCTGAACAAGGCTTCTCTTGCAGATCCCGATGTCACAAGACAGTGGGTAAATGCATATAAAGAAAAAGGGGGACACGCGCTCCCCATAGACTGTATTACCGGAGAAAATCTTACAAGGATAGGAACCGAGGTAAAAACGATTCTTTCCGAAAAGCTGAAAAGATTTGAAGAAAAGGGGATGACCGGCCGTAATCTCAAGGCCATGATCGTGGGAATACCCAATGTTGGAAAATCTTCTCTTGTTAACAAGCTTTCCGGACAAAAAAAGGCAAAGGTGGAAAACCGACCCGGCGTTACCCTCACAAAGCAGTGGGTGACCACAAATCAGGGCTTTGATCTTTTGGATATGCCCGGAGTTCTTTGGCCTAAGTTTGAAGACAGGCTCACGGGAGAAAACCTTGCCGCAACGGGCGCAATCAAGGATCAGGTAATTGATACCGAGGAAATGGGAATGATTCTGGCTATGCGCCTTTTCAATCTTTATCCCAACGAATTCTGTGCACGCTACAAGCTTTCCCCCGATGAGATTTCTGAGCTTGACTCCTACGACCTCCTCTGCGCCGTGGGCAAAAAAAGAGGATTTCTTGTGAGCGGAGGAGACATAAATACAGAAAGAACCGCGCTTATGCTTCTTGAAGAATTCAGAAGCTCGAAGATCGGCAGACTTTCCCTGGAAAGGCCGGACGATAATGCTTGACTATACATTTGACGAAAGCTTCAAAAGCGACAGTATAAAGATCATCTGCGGAACGGATGAGGCAGGACGCGGTCCTCTTGCGGGGCCCGTGGTCGCCGCAGCATGTATACTGCCTGACGGTATCATTATCGAAGGACTTGACGACTCCAAGAAGCTTACAGAAAAGAAAAGAGAAAAGCTTTTTGATGAAATATGCGAAAAAGCTCTTTCCTACAGCATCGCCATCTCAACCCCTGCGGAGATCGATGAGATAAATATCCTTGAGGCGAGCCTTCAGGCTATGCGCCGCTCCATTGACGGACTTTCCGTAGAGCCTGATATGGTTTTGGTTGACGGAAATATTAACCGCGGCTTTAAGCAAAGCGCAAAGGCTGTTATCGGAGGGGATGCAGTTTCACAGTCCATTGCCGCCGCCTCCATTCTCGCCAAGGTCACAAGAGACCGCCTGTGCTTGGAGCTTGACAGCCGATATCCTCAGTACGGCTTCAAAAAGCACAAGGGTTATCCCACAAAGGCTCATAAAATGGCAGTTTACGAGTTCGGCCCCTGTCCTGAGCACCGCCGATCCTTCATGTCTTTTTTGGAAAGGGATCGGGAAAAGCCTGAAATGTGGATATCCGAAAGGGACAAAAAGGATGAATAATGCTAACACCTTCGGTCAAAAAGGAGAAGACAGTGCCGCTTCCTTTCTCTGCGGAAAAGGCTTTACCGTTATCGGCCGCAATATCCGCATGAATCATCTTGAAACCGATATTATTGCAAAAAATGCGACCCATATCATATTCGCCGAGGTCAAAACCAGAAGCGAGTACCCCACAGCAATTTCTCCTTACAAAAGACCTGCCTGCGCAGTTGACAGCAATAAGCAGAAGAGGCTGATCGCCGCGGCGGAGGAATACTTAAGAAGAAACCGTGATACTACAAACGATCTTCAACCGAGGATCGATGTTATCGAAGTCTACATAAAGCCCGAAAGCGACAAATACAAGGTTCTGAAGATCGTACACATTGAAAATGCAGTTCACCGATAATTTTCATGAAACTTTTTGATCTGCACTGCGACACCCCGTTAAAGCTGTATAACGAAAAGAGTTCTCTCTCAGATTCTCCTTTTCACATTTCCCTCTCAAAAGCATGTAGCTTTGAAAAATACGTTCAGGTTGCTGCTGTATGGAGCGAGGATCATCTTAGCGATGATCAATGCTTTGACACGTTTCTTGCCGCTTCTGACTATTTCGCAAATGAAGCAGAGGGGCTTACGGCAGCCTTTCGAGACGAGCTTTTGCACTCGGATAAAAATGCCTTTATTTTAGCCGTGGAGGACAGCAGACTTATAAGCCGTGACCCTTGCGGTGGGCTTTTGCGTCTCTACGACAGAGGAGTGCGCGTTCTTACCCTTGTTTGGGGTGGCATCAGCGCTATAGGCGGTGCTTGGGATACCGATCAGCCCCTTTCGCCGCTCGGTATGCAGGTGCTTGACGCTTGCTTTTCCTTAGGTATCATACCCGATATTTCTCATGCAAATGAAAAGGTCGCCGCTTATACCGTTAAACGTGCAAAGGAAAAAGGCTTTCCCATTATCGCTTCCCACAGCAATGCACAGGCTGTATATCCCCATAAAAGAAATCTTCCCGATACTTTTGCAAGAGCCCTTGCCGATATCGGCTCCGTTATCGGCATCTCACTGTGTCCCGCACACATTTCTTCAAGCGGTGCAAAAATACCGGACATCATTTCCCACATAAAGCATTATATTAATATTTGCGGTAGTGAGGCTGTGGCTCTCGGTTGCGATTTTGACGGCATTTCACGCACTCCCGAGGGTATAAACAATATAAGCGATCTTCGCTATCTTTACGATGCCTTAACAAAAGAAGTGGGGTTTTCTCTTACCCACCGTGTTTTTTATCAAAATGCATATAATTTTTTTATAAATAATCTCCCAACGCAAAAAGAAAGGTCATAAAAATGAAGTATATCAGCACAAGAGATATATCAACCTCTCCCATGGGCGTTTCCTCTGCCCAGGCAATAAAGAAGGGCCTTGCGCCCGACCGCGGTCTCTATATGCCCGTCGAGATCCCCACACTGAACAATGAAGATCTGGAAAAGCTCGCCACTCTCCCTTACGAAAAGAGAGCCTGCGAGATACTTTCCATGTTCCTTTGCGATTATGACAAGGAACAGCTTCTTTCCGACTGTATCGAGGCTTACAGCGAAGAACGCTTCCCCGGCGGAGCCGCACCTCTGGTTCATATCGGTGACAGCGTTTATTCCCTCGAGCTCTGGCACGGACCTACCTGTGCATTCAAGGACATGGCTCTCCAGATCATGCCCCGTCTCCTTTCCTCTGCCCTTAAGATGACAGGAGAGGAAAAGAAAGCACGCATACTGGTTGCAACCTCAGGTGACACGGGAAAAGCTGCTCTTGAGGGCTACAAGGATGTGGACGGAATAGATATCTGCGTTTTCTTCCCTGTTGACGGCGTCAGCACCATGCAGAAAATGCAGATGACCACCCAGGAGGGTGACAACGTTCGCGTTTGCGCTGTTCGCGGCAATTTTGACGATGCTCAGAATGGCGTTAAGGCTATTTTTGCAGATAACAGTCTTTCCGAAAAGGCTCTTTCCCGCGGATTCTTCTTCTCGAGTGCAAATTCCATAAACTGGGGCAGACTTGCTCCCCAGATCGTTTACTACGTGAGTGCATACTGCGATCTTATGAAGAGCGGTGCCATCAGCATCGGAGATAAGATCAACGTTTGCGTTCCCACAGGCAATTTCGGCAACATCTTTGCCGCATATATTGCAAAAACGATGGGGCTTCCAATTGACAAGCTCATCTGTGCATCCAATGCAAACTGCGTTCTTACCGATTTCATAAGAACCGGACTTTATGACCGCACAAGAACCTTCTATAAAACAATGTCCCCCTCTATGGACATCCTCATTTCCTCAAACCTTGAGAGACTTCTCTATCTTCTCGGAGGAGCTGAGGTGACTTCTGACTGTATGCAGAAGCTTTCCGAATGCGGAAAATATCAGGCTCCCGATGCTCTTATGGCAAAGATCAGAGAGAGCTTTTACGGATATTCCTGCAACGAGGAGGAAACTGCAGAGGTTATCCTCAACACCTACACCGAAAAGGGATATCTTGCTGATCCTCACACCTGCGTTGCACTCGGTTGCCTTGAAAAATACAGAAACGATACAAATGATACTACCCCCACGGTGGTGGCAAGCACCGCAAGTCCTTATAAGTTTGCAAAGGACGTTATTATCTCCCTCGGCAAAGCTTGCGACAGCGATGAGCCCGGCATGATACTTTCAACCCTTGAAGATCTTACCGATACGACCGCTCCCGCTCCCCTGAAGGCAACTCTTTCCATGCCCGTTCGCTTCAAAGAGGTTTGCGATCCCTGCGAAATGTCTGATTTCGTGTTTGCTGAATAAATAAAATTCTCCGAGAAAGGAAAAGCACCAATGTCTCTTTTTTCCATTGCAGATCTTCACCTTTCCCTTTCTGTGGACAAGCCAATGGATAAATTCGGCTCCCGTTGGACAAACCACGCGCAAAAGCTGGAAAAATGCTGGAGAGCCGTGGTGACCGACAACGATACCGTGATAGTACCGGGGGATATTTCCTGGGCTATCGACCTTGAGGATGCCCTTGCGGACTTTAAGTTTATTGACAGTCTTCCCGGAAAAAAGATACTGGGAAAGGGAAACCACGATTATTGGTGGTCTACCGTCACCAAAATGAAAGCGTTTTTTGAGGAAAACGGCATCACCACCATAGATTTTCTCTACAATAATGCCCATGATACCGAGGATTTCATAATTGCCGGAACACGGGGATGGTATGTGGAAGAAAAGCTACAGGTGACCGAAACCGCAGACTACGCAAAGATCGTGGCGAGGGAAAACTCGCGCCTTGAAATGAGTCTTAAGGAAGCTGTTAAGCTCCGAGGGAACAGTAACAAGCCTATTCTTGTTTACTTCCACTTTCCTCCCGTTTTCAAGAATTTCCGATGCGATGAATTCATCCGGACCATGAAGGCTTACGGTATCAGAAATTGCTATTTCGGTCATATCCATTCCAATTATCTGATCCCGAGAAGCACTGAGACCGACGGCATCATGATGACTATCATTTCCGCGGACTATCTGGAATTTGTGCCAATGATAACCAATCCCTTGGATTATTGATCCGCTTTTTCGCCATTTTACCGATTTTTGCCGACTTGCATAAATTTTTGCAAAAAAATTGTTGACTTTTTACTGCGATATCGGTATTATATATAGAGGCAAATTTATATGTTAATAAAGTATAAGGAGATATAAAATGAGTCTTAATTCCGCTACAAAGATTGAGAAGAATCTCTATGAACTGAAGATCGGCATTGACGCCGAAACATTCAACGCCGCTGTAAGCGCCGTTTACAAGAAGCAGGCAAAGAACATCACCGTTCCCGGCTTCAGACGCGGCAAAGCTCCCCGTTCCATCATCGAAAAGATGTACGGCAAGGGCGTTTTCTATGAAGATGCTATCAATGATCTTATCCCTGATGCTTATGCTGAGGCTCTCAAGGAGTCCGGCATTGACGCTGTAAGCCAGCCTGAATTCGATATCGAATCCTGCGACGAGAACGGCGTTGTACTTATTGCTAAGGTTTATGTAAAGCCTGAGGTTGCCATTGACGGCTACAAGGGCATTGAGGTTACTAAAGCAGTTGAGAAGGTTACTGACGCGGAGATCACAAGCGAGCTTGACCGCGTTCGTGAGCGCAATTCCAGAATGATCGACGTTACCGACCGTGCAGCTCAGAACGGTGACACCGCAAACATCGACTACGAGGGCTTCGTGGACGAGGTTCCCTTCGAGGGCGGTAAGGCTGAGGGTCATGACCTTATTCTCGGCTCCGGTCAGTTCATCCCCGGCTTTGAGGATCAGATCGTTGGCCACAGCATCGGCGAGAGCTTTGACGTTAACGTAAAGTTCCCCGCAGAGTACCACGCTGCAGAGCTTGCTGACAAGGATGCTGTCTTCAAGGTAAAGCTCAACGGTCTTAAGCTTAAGGAGCTCCCCGAGCTTGACGACGAGTTTGCACGCGATGTTTCCGATTTCGATACCCTTGATGAATACAAGGCTGATATCAAGGCTAAAATCACAAAGAGAAAAGAAGACGATGCTGATCGCGCAGTTGAGGATCAGCTCATCGACGCTATCATCGAAAAGCTCGAGGCTGATATCCCCGAGGCAATGTTCGAGGCTGAGACTGAGAACTTCGTTCGCGACTACGATACAAGACTCCGTATGCAGGGTCTTGATCTTAAGACATATTTCCAGTATACAGGTATGGATCTTGATGCTCTTCGCACTCAGATGCGTCCCCAGGCTGAAAAGCA
>SVQJ01000043.1 GCA_015065395.1 Oscillospiraceae bacterium | reverse complement strand
ATTGCGCCGCTTCTTTAATAGTGTTATAATACTATCGCAAAATTTGTCTGATGTATTATGTAGGTGTTAAAATGAAAAAATCAAAAGCAAGCACATTTCATTACTTAAAGCCGAAGCTCTTTTCTGTGATGAAGAATTATTCAAGCCAGCAGCTTCTGAAGGATCTTATTGCAGGCGTGATCGTTGCGGTAATTGCGCTCCCTCTTTCCATTGCTCTTGCAATAGCATCAGGTGTTGAGCCTGCTTGCGGTATATATACAGCCATTGCCGCTGGATTTATAGTTTCATTTCTCGGCGGAAGCCGAGTACAGATCGCCGGCCCCACTGCGGCGTTTGCCACGATCGTTGCGGGTATCGTTGCCACAGAAGGAATGGAAGGCTTGTTTATTGCCACCGTTTTGGCAGGTATCATACTCATTTTTATGGGTATTTTTAAGTTCGGTGCGCTTATAAAGTATATTCCTCATACAATAACCACGGGCTTTACCGCGGGAATTGCGGTGACGATCCTGGTGGGTCAGATAAAGGATTTCCTCGGCCTTAAATATGTCGCCGGGGTAAAACCCATTGAAACTATTGAGAAGATCGAGGCAAACATTGATGCGATCGGTACTTTCTCATGGCAGGCGCTTCTTGTGGGTGCTGTGTGCCTCTTAATTCTAATTGTTTATCCAAAGATTGAAAAGCGTATACCCCCCTCTCTTGTAGCCGTTCTTGCCGGTGCATTGATGGTCAAGTTCATCCCCGGCCTTGACAGCGGTGTTAACACCATAGGTGAGCTTTATGATATTCCCATGGGTCTTCCCAAAGTTGATCTTTCGGGAATGGATATAAGCCTTGATAAGATAAGTGCTCTTTTGCCGAATGCATTTGTTATTGCAGTCCTTGCGGCGATAGAGTCGCTTTTGTCCTGTGTTGTTGCAGATAATATGGTAAACTCACGTCACAATTCAAATGCTGAATTGGTAGCACAGGGCGTTGCAAACATCGGGTCTGTTTTCTTTGGCGGTATTCCTGCGACCGGCGCCATTGCGCGTACCGCCGCTAACGCAAAGAACGGCGGAAGAACTCCTGTTGCCGGTATGGTACATTCCGTTGTGCTTCTTTTGGTTCTTTTGTTCCTGATGCCCTATGCCGGCCTTATTCCCATGCCCACCATTGCGGCAATACTCTTTGTGGTAGCTTATAATATGAGTGAATGGAAGAGAGCAAGGCATATTATAAAGACTGCTCCCAAGAGCGATATCGCGGTTATGATCGTGACCTTTGTACTCACCGTTATTTTCGATCTTGTTGTTGCGATCGAGGTTGGAATGATCATGGCTGTTGTCCTGTTCATGAAGAGAATGAGTGATAAGACAGAGGTAACAGTTTGGGATAATGATATTGAGGATGGAATCCATCTTCCCGGGCATATCAAGGTATTTGAAGTTAACGGCCCTTTGTTTTTCGGGTCTGCTGAAAAAATATATGAGATACTTATAGATGAGAAAACAGAGTATGTAATTATCCGTATGAGAGGCGTTACTGCGCTTGATTCAACAGCTATGAATACTCTCGAAGCACTCTTTAAGACCTGCAAAAAGAGAAATATCAGAATGATATTCTCGCACGTGAATGAGCAGCCTATGAAGGCGATGCGTAAGGTTGGGTTTGTGAAGACAGTGGGTGAAGAAAATTTCGCAAAGCATATCAATGATGCCCTCCGTCTTACCGGGATAAATATTGTTTGATTTTCAGATGTTTATAAAAGATACGGTGTGTTTTTTGGATACTCCGTATCTTTTTTTGATATTCCTTGACAATACGGAAGGATGTTGCATAATTAAAATTAATCTAAATTAATTCCCAACCTTTTCGTATCGTTTTTTGTCTATAAGATAAGCGCTTAAAAATGGAAATTTCCATTCGTTGAAAGGAGAATGCATATTGTATTATCAAAACGAAACAGATGAAACATTAGTACTGCTTACGCTTGCAGGGGAGCAAAAGGCATACGAGGTGCTGGTGCTTCGATATCAGCACCTCACAGTTAACAGTGCAATGGCTGTCACTAAGAATCATTTTATGGCTGAGGATGCGGCTCAGGATGCATTCGTTACAGCATGGATGAAACTTGATACTCTGCAGGAGCCCAAAAAGTATGCATCGTGGGTTTGCCGTATTGCTAAAAACTGTGCTCTGAATATGATAAAGAGGTACCGAAGCTTTATTCCTATAGATACAGTTGAGAATACAGCTCTTTCCGATTTCGTTGTAATGAATCCGTCTGAGATATATGCATTGTCCGAGGAAAAAGACGATGTTAACAGAAGCATCGAGAGGCTGCCCGATAAGGTACGAAAGACCATTCAAATGCATTACTATGAGGGGCTTTCCATTGCGGAGATCGCTGATAAGATGCGTGTTTCCGAGGGAACCGTCAAATGGCAGCTTCACGATGGCAGAAAGAGAATCAGAAAGGAACTTTGCGCTATGGATGAAAAGTATAGTGATACCCTTGTTCAGCGAGTTATGAAAAAGGTTGAGGAACTTAAGCTTTGGCAGGTTAAGAAGGAAAAGAGCGGATTCGAAAAGGTCTATAATGAGGTACTTCGCGAGGTGGAAACTTTGCACGAATGCAAGGAAAAGCATCATGCACTTGCAGATGTTCTTATGAGGGGCTGGTGGTGGATCCCCGGTAAGAAGAACGAGGCCTTGTATGCCCGGATCGTTGATGCGGCAACTCAAGGAAAAAATGAAGAGGTAATGTCATTTATAGTTGCTCGTGAGGATTCACAGGTTTATGGAGGTGCCCTTATCGAATTTATAAGGGATAAGCAGATACCACGTCTTGAAAAATCAGGATTTGTTAAAACGCTTGGAAGAGAGTGGTTCTGGCTTGGCTATAACTGTATGAACGAGGGCAAAACAGAGGAAGGTAACAAGGCATACAAGAAGGTCTTGGAGATACTTGATGACGGCGATGCATACAAAGCTCTTGTATCCTATGCAATCAAGATGCACGATGTACTTAAAACAAGCTATAAGGAGATACCTCAAAAGCAGTATCTTATTGGGGCTTCTGCGGAAGAGTACCGATATATAGACAACTCGATCCGATATTGGAAGAATGAAGGATTCGGCGAAGGCTATATGAGTACGGTAGACCGTGATATAATGCACATCTTTTGCAATTCCTCCAAATGTGATGGGTATTTTTTTGCTGATATCCCTCTTGGAGAAAGTTTCGTCGGAACAGATGAAACCACCCTGACTTATGTTTCCGATAATGAGGTTTGTGATACGCCTGCCGGAAGATTTGAAAGCTGTCAGCTTTGGGTGACAAGATGCTGGGATAATAGGGGAAAATCACTTTATAAGAGTTATTATAAAGAAGGTGTAGGTATTGTCAGGCACGAGCATATAATTGACGGTGTGAAGGATACCCGTGTCCTTTGCAGCTATAATATAAAAGGCGGAACAGGACTTTTGCCGATACACAAGGATAATACTTGGGTATATTCTGCCGAATATAGCACTTCTACTATTGAGTCAGAGCTTGAATTTACTGTTTCTTATTCAGATAAGGATAGAGTAATTATTTCCTCTTGGGAAAATGCTCGTCGCCTTGGATATGATGAAAACTCCTGGATAGATATGATCGGAAAGGTTCGCTGGGAATACTGGAAGGAAGACGGAGACAATCAATACCTGCAGAATGTTCTTCCGGATGTGGAAAGAGCAGAACAGCTTGCATCCACTAAGATGGAAAAGGCACATACGAAGGTCATGGCATCGGCCATGCGCAGAATTCTTGCAACGGATACAACACAGAATCCCAATTACACGGCGACCGGACATTGGAACTTCTTTTGCAAAATAGGTGTTCGCAAAAAGAGAGATGCGTATGTCTGTGCAGAAAACCCCCGCTGGTCATTCGAATGGAAGTATGATCATGTTATCGGAATTGCCGGTGAACCGATACTTTTTAACGATATACTTGGGATTTTGCAGGATGCAACAAATTGTATATGGTCAGATGAATGGCGAATCGGTGCTTCTCCGATCGTAGAATATACGAATTATTCCAATGAAATAAATACTAAGATCGTTTGTGAGGAGGGAGGATGTGTAAAAACAAAGGCAGGGAGATTTGATAATTGTCTGAAGCTCAGCCTCGATGTTGACGGAATGGACGGAGGCTTGTTATATCGGGCAGGCAAGAAGGTGTATTACTTCGCAAATGGTGTTGGCATCGTCCGTGTGGAGAACGAGTACTCTTCAGGGGCGAGAACTGCTGTATATGAGTTAACTTCATATACGGGAACGTCAGACGGTTATATGCCTCTTGCAGACGGTCTTTGGAGACGCTACGATGCTGTAGGCCTGACCGATGGCTTTGTCGGAGCGGCAGAATATACATACGTTGCAGATGATGAGGGGGATATCGTCATTTTTGAAGACCGCACGGGCATAAAAAACGTGTTTCCTCCCATTACTCAATACTCTTTCATTGAAGATGAAAGAATAGAGGATCGTTTATGGGAAGAAGGAAAGTATGAGGAGAGTCGGCTTCGCCATGACGTGAATAACTTTCATTTGATCTGTCATTTTCTGGGACGCCCGTCACGATACTGGGCGGCTCAAGGAAAGGCTGTGGCATGGAATAAGTATCGCTTGAAGCTTTTGGAAAGTCTTTGTAATGACGGTAACGTTCCGGATGCTTGGCTTGGCCTTTATGCAAGCACAAGCTTCAGAACCGCCTGTGCTTTGTTTGGTTGCGGTAAAAAGGAAGAAGGATATGCATGGCTTGACAAAGCCTTTGAAGCTTATCCCAAATGGGATAACATTCCCGATGGAACAGAAATGGATGTTGGTGATCCCTTGATATACGGAGGAATAAAGGTGATAAAAGGCAAGGAGTATATGAAACTGCCTGACGGTTCCGTAGAAGCTCTTTCTGATCCGGATATATTTGACGGTAATTGCCAACTTATGTATTACGGTATGACTGCTGCTCACGGTTGGGAATGGTTCAACTCCGTTCGTGATGAGGATAGATTCAAGGAATACATAGAAAAGGCCAGAAAGATGGTTGATAAGAAATAAAAATATGGGCTGTCGCCTTGGTTGGTGACAGCCCTGCTTTTCGTTTGGGTTTTAGACATTTTTTTATAATTACAGATATCGCATCATTTTTTAAGCACTGCCTGATCCTTCGCGGGACTTGCACGTCCTGCAATATCGGGCGCTCGGCGCTCAAGGGCTGCAAATGATATTTCTATATCTTCCTCAGCTTCTGCTTCGCTGAAGCATCCAACTGTTACCATATCGCAATCTCTGATGGTTGCCCAATTGAAATTCAGACCGACAAAGGGAGTGGTTCTGCCTGCAGCCATTGATTTGATGGTCATTACAGGCTTCTTTGCGGCTCTGATAATGCTATTGACCGCCTCAACCTCTACTTGCATAAGAAAGCCCATGCAGTTATAGATCTGAATATAGGTCTCTACGTCATAGCCGTTTTCATCAGAATATATGACGAGTTCAGGCATGTGCGCAGAAAGTCCAGGGATCATGCCTGCATCTCGGATCATCTTTGTATAATCGTCAAGCCGGTCTATACTTCGGGTGCGCTTGCAGACAAGCTGTTCTGCGGAATAATGATGAATAAGGCAGAATTTTGAACCCCTTTTTGCAGATTCCTTTATGGCTCTTTCAGCATCGCGTCGTCCGTCGGCGGTATCCTCAACATTGACGATGGGGGTGTCTACCATTATCAAAGGATGGCCAGTTTTTTCCTGTGCTAATTGGACTGCTTCATAAATATGAGGTGCCTGGTCGTAGGGAGCCATGACCGTGTCAATGCCGTACTTTAGAAAGGTGCGAAGCATTGGCAGCATATCATCAGGTCTTGAATACCTTGCTTTTATCATATTGTCAGCAGAGGGAGTTCGGTGGCTGTAGCCGGCTACCCAGTTTGTTCCAACGATCATTCTTGAAAGGGAAACACCGCCAACATTTGTTCTGGGGAATTGTTTTTCCATACATATTTACCGCGCTTTCGTAATATGGCAAACGGCACCCGAATGGATGCCGTTTTGTGAATTGATTAAAGAGCACTAACGAGAGCCTCAGTATCGCGAGCGATCATAAGCTCCTCGTTTGTGGGGATAAGGTAAACCTTAACCTTGGAGTCGGGAGTGGAAAGCTCAACGATATCAGACTGGTGGTGTGCAGCAGCGTTAACTTCCTTATTGATCTTGATGCCGTAGTATTCCATGTCTGTGCATACTCTCTCACGAAGCTCGGTGTTGTTCTCACCCATACCTGCGGTGAATACAACAGCGTCAAGTCCGTTCATAGCTGCGGAGTAAGAACCTATGAACTTCTTGATCTGATATGCAAGGGTGGAAGCTGTAAGATAAGCTCTTTCGTTACCCTCGAGGATAGCAGCTTCAATATCACGGCTGTCGGAGGAGATTCCGGAGAGACCCTCAAAACCGCACTTCTTGTTCATGAAGTCGCTCATTTCATCGGGAGTCATTCCGGTCTTTTTCATTACGTAGGTAACAACAGCGGGGTCGATATCACCGCAACGAGTACCCATCATAACGCCTGCAAGAGGAGTCATACCCATGGAGGTATCAACGCACTTGCCGTCCTTAACGGCGGTGATGGAGGATCCGTTACCGATGTGGCAAGTAACAATTTTTGTGCCCTCAACCTTACCGAGGATCTTGCACATTTCGCCTGCTACGAAGCGGTGGCTTGTACCGTGTGCGCCGAAACGGCGGATGGAAAGCTCCTGGCACATTTCATAGGGAAGTGCATAGGTGTAAGCCTGGGGAGCCATGGACTGATGGAAAGCTGTGTCAAAAACAAGAACCTGGGGAACACCGGGCATAGCCTTTGTGCATCCTGCGATACCCATAAGATGTGCGGGGGTGTGAAGGGGCGCAAGATCAACGCAGTTTTCAAGCTTAGCGATAACCTCATCGTCAACAAGAACGGACTCGGAGAAATATGTTCCGCCGTGGACAACTCTGTGTCCTACAGCTTCGATCTCGCTCATATCGGCGATGCATCCGAACTCTTTATCGGTGAGATAGTCGATAACGATACCGGTTGCAACAGCGTGATCGGGCATAGCGATCTCTTTCTTGATTTTTTCGCCGTTAGCAAGCTTGTGCTCGATGCGACCGTCGAGACCGATTCTCTCGCAGATACCCTTTGCGAGTACTGCTTCAGTTGCAGTATCAAAAAGCTGATACTTAAGGGAGGAGCTGCCGGCATTAACCACAAGAACCTTCATTTTTATATTCCTTTCAGATTGAAAAATAATTATTTGACAATTTTAAGCGCATAGTTTAGAATATACGCAAGACAACAAATATTATATATCAATTTTTTACCAAATACAATACTTTTTTCGGGAATATTTGAAAAATGAGAAAAATTTCAGCTGTTATATGTGAATTGAATCCCTTGCACGATGGACACAGGCATATTTTTAAGTGCGCGAAGGAAGACTGTGATATACTTTTGGCTGTAATGAGCGGAAATTTCGTTCAGAGGGGCGAGAGTGCAGTTTATGATAAATACAGAAGAGCAGAGGATGCATTGATGTCGGGTGCTGATATCGTTGTGGAATTGCCTTTTCCGTTTTCTGCAGCAAGTGCAGAGTTCTTTGCTCTCTCCGGTGTCAGAATTGCTGAGGGACTTGGGTGTGATACTTTGTGCTTTGGCAGTGAATGCGGCGATATTGATGCCTTAAAAAAGGCAGGTAGAGCCTTGAACAGTGATGCGTATCGTAATGGTATGAGCGGCGTTGGGAGAAGTGCCGAATTGCGTGCAATGCTTTTGAAAGAGATTTGCCCCGATTTGCCTGAAAGCCTTTTCTCATCACCTAATGATATACTCGGCGCGGAGTATTGCAGAAGAGCAAAGATTGAAGCGGTAGCCATAAAGAGGATCACAGCCGAAAGTGCTACTTCCATCCGCGAGCGTACCTTGAAGGAAAAAGACAACGATATGCTTTCTCCGGAAAGGCTGAGGGATATTGAGTACTGCTTTTTCAGAACACTAAGGTCGTTTGACGGAGAATATGCTGAAAATTGCGGCGGTGTCGGCGAGAGACTTCATAAATCTGCCCACGCGACCGTAAATTCAGAGGAATGGGAACTGTCTGTCAGAACGAAGCAGTATACAAATGCACGTCTTCGACGTGCGGCACTATTTGCACTTTGCGGTGTATCTGATGAAATGTTGAAAAAGGGCGCGTTATATACTCGTCTCCTTGGAGCAAATGAAAGGGGAAGAGATTATCTTTCTGCCATTCGCAAAAGGAGTGATTTCCCCATAATTACCAATTTATCACAAAGTAAAGAGCTTTCAGAGGACGCGAGAAGTCAGTTTGAATTATCATCCTTTGCCGATTCGATCTATGCCCTTTGCCTTGGAAACACCGATCCCGGCTTCTTTGCAAAGCATAAGCCTATGATGCTATAAAAAATTTATTATTTCAGTTTTATTGTCGATAGCGTTTTTGAATAAATTGAACAAAAAAATCCTAAAAACGAGCTTTATTTGATACAATTTTCATTGACAAACAGTGCTTTGTTATTTATAATTAGTTTAACAGATAAAGTGAGGCTTTGATATGTATATTGGTATAGATCTTGGCACTACCGGCTGTAAAACCGTTCTTTTCGGTGCGGACGGATCAGTGATTTCTGAATATAATAAAGAGTATGAGCTGATATTTAAGGGCACTTTTGTTGAGCAGGATGCCAATGATTGGTGGCGTCTGGTTCTTGAAGGTATGAAGCATGTGGTTTCTCAGAGCTCTGTCAGCGAGATCAAAGGAATATCGGTTAGTACCCAGAGTATTTCTTTTGTTCCGGTGGACGGGCAGGGAAATACTCTTTATAACGCTATCAGCTGGCTTGATATGAGGGCTGAACGTGAAGGCGAGCTTCTTAAAGAGCAGTTCGGTGATAAGAGGATATTTGAGATCACAGGCAAGCCCTGTCTTTTCGATTATTCTCTTGCAAAGATAAGATGGTTTGCCGATAATTGCTCTGAAGTTCTAGAAAAGACTTCCAAAATACTGTTTCCGTTGGATTTTTTGAATCTAAAGCTATGCGGAAGAGCCGTCACCGATTATACTGTTGCCGGCGGTTCTATGATATATGACATTAAGAACAAACGCTGGGATCCTTCACTTTTGGAATTTGCAAGAATTAGTGAGGACAAATTGCCTGAGGTGCTTCCTATGGGAAGTTTTCTCGGCAAATTGCTTGCTGAGGTTTGCGAGGAGACGGGAATTTCCCCTGATTGCAATGTTTATCTCGGAGGACAGGATCAAAAGCTTGCAGCTATAGGAGCAGGCATCAGGGATGATGTATGTACCGTTTCTTTTGGCACCGCAACCGCTGTTTCCCGTCTCGGCGGTGATGTTTGTTATAAAGAAAACAGCGATGTTACCTTGTTTCGCTTTGATGATAGCAGTTATATTTCCGAAATAGCTCTGATGACCACTGGTGCCGCTCTCCGTTGGCTTACCAGAACTCTTTACGGAGGAATATCCTATAAGGAAATGGATAAGCTTTGCGAGCAGAGTGAGCCCGGGGCTAACGGTGTTAGATTTATGTCTGATCTCTCAGTTGGAGGAGTTATTTCCGGAATCACCCTTTCAACGACTGCTGCTGATATCGTTTACGCTCTTTATGAGGGTGTTTCTATGGATATTGCCAATGCTGTTAAAAAGCTTGGAGGAGCTTCTTCTCTCAAGGTTTTCGGCGGTGGAGCCAAGAGTGAGATATGGTGCTCAATACTTTCACGTATAGCAAATATACCTGTGGAAATATTGAGTATTCCCGAAACAGCTTCGCTTGGTGCTGCGATCCTTGCCTCAGAGGGCAAAATTGCACCGTCTGCTGTAAAAAAAGTACTGAAATATGAATGAAATAAATACAAAGGAGATGTCTATGTTTAAGTTTGATCCTGCTCCGTTTGTGCCCTACAAGAACCGTGAAGTTTTAGAGAGGTGCAGAAACATTAAAAGAGAGGATATGGAAAAGCATCCCAATCCTAATTTCCGTATTCACATTGTACCCTCCTGTGAGGGTATATGGGTCGGTGATATGGTTACGAGGATAATGCGTTCCGATATCCTTAACGAGAAGTGCGTTATGATCCTTCCCAATCCTTGTCCCACCATTTATTTGGCTGTTGCTGAGTCAATAAACAAACTCAATATAAACTGCCGTAATCTTCATATCTTTATGATGGATGAGTGGGCCGATCAGGATGGGAATATTGCTCCTCTCGATTATCCTGCAGGTTTTGCACACAGCAATATGACATATTTTTATATGGCTATTCGCGAAGATCTGCGTCCTCCGCTCAGCCAGGTTCACTATCCTACAAATGAAAATGTTGATTGCTACTCCGATATGATCGAGGAGTGTGGTGACGGCGGCGCAGATATATGCTATTCCGGCCCCGGTTGGACAGGCCATATTGCGTTTATTGACCCCTGTACCCCCGAATTCGGTTGTCCCCCTATAGAGGAATACTTGCAGATGAGCGCTCGTATCGTTACTCTGAATCCTATGACTGTAATGCAGAACTCTCTTCACGGATGCTTCGGTTGTTCCGGCGATATAGCAAAGGTACCTCCCAAAGCTTTTACAATAGGTCCCCGTGATGTTAAAAATTCTAAAAACAGACTGGAAATGCATGACCTTACTACTATGGGTACCTATTCTTCCTGGATCAGAATGACATCCAGACTTATTCTTTACGGGGAAGTAACACCGCTGGTACCTTCTTCGATGCTTCAGCTTATGGATACGGATGTTTACGTTACCGAGGAGATCGCCAAGCCATTCGGCTGTATGGAGCTTGTAGGCTATTGATAAAGAAAGGAATTAACTGTAATGTTTGAATTTGATATTGCGCCTTTTGTTACTTATAAAAACAAAGAGGTTCTTGAAAAATGCAGAAACATAAAGAGAGAGGATATGGAAAAGC
>SVQJ01000042.1 GCA_015065395.1 Oscillospiraceae bacterium | reverse complement strand
GAAGAGCATGGGGGAGTCTATCTGCTCGTCTGTAGCTCCAAGATCAATAAGAAGCTCCAAAACCTCATCGATAACCTCAAGAACTCTCTGGTCGGGGCGGTCTATCTTGTTTACAACAACGATAACGCGGTGGCCAAGCTCCATTGCGCGTCCCAGAACGAATCTTGTCTGAGGCATAGGGCCTTCAGCCGCATCAACGAGAAGGATAACTCCGTTAACCATCTTAAGAATGCGCTCAACCTCGCCGCCGAAGTCCGCGTGTCCGGGAGTGTCTATAATATTGATCTTTGTATCCTTATAGAGAACCGAGGTGTTTTTGGCAAGAATAGTGATTCCTCTTTCCTTCTCAAGATCTCCTGAATCCATAACTCTTTCCTGCACGACCTGGTTTTCGTGGTATTCGCCGCACTGCTTGAGCATCTGGTCCACAAGCGTGGTCTTGCCATGGTCAACATGGGCGATAATTGCAACATTTCTCAGATCTTCTCTTACCATTTTTGCTTTTTCCTTTACAAGAATTTTGCTAACCTATTAATTATACCCCTTTTTTCCTTGGGTTTCAACAGTTTTTGAAAGAAAAATCTCCAAAAGAGCAAAAGCTCTTTTGGAGATTCGCTATTCATTGAGTCAGATCCCAACTGTTCACGTCGCACTGATTGTATCCGTTGTGTCCTGTGGCAACCACGGTGCCGTCCGCACAAAGCCCCACGGTGTGATACTTTCCTGCGCTGATGGCAACTATATTCTCCCAATCGGAAACATCACACTGATCGTATTTGTTTGTGCCCTTTGCCACCACAGTACCGTCTGACCTAAGGCCAACGGTATGAGACTCACCTGCGCTGACAGCGATGATATCAGACCAACCGCTAACATCACATTCGCCGGAATAGTTATTTCCGATGGCAACAACGGTGCCGTCTGCCATAAGGCCTACGGTATGGTAATCACCTGCGGCGATCGCAGCCACAGTATCCGAAATATCCTCATCCGAAGGGATATAGCCGTCCGCGCTTTCATCTTCATCGTCATGGCTATCCTTATCATCACCATCATCTTTGTCGGATGAAGGATTTGATCCGGAGCCGCAGGCAGCAAGGCAAAGCACGAGAACAGCCGCAAGAATAATTGCAAATAATCTCTTCATTGTTTTTCCTTCCTTGTCAAATATCAAGGAATTGCATATCGACCCATTATTTATACTCCTTTGTACTTTTGCCGGGAACCACCGTCAAGGCTTGTATGAAACAATTATGCCATTGTCAAGTACTTTGAAATAATCGGTTGAGCTATTACCGTTCTTTGCTTCAACCTCTATCTTGAAGCAGAAGCATTGCCCAAGATAGTGTGGGATGCTGTCCTTTTCGGAGAGCAGTGTGATGGTAAAGGTAGATATGTTTTCGTCGTTGCGATATCTGTCTTGAATTATCTTAGTTGCTTCGCTTTCGGTGAGCTCTTCCTCGTATTCTCTGAATTCGATAACGAGCCATTTCCCGTCCTGTTTGACCCAAGCAAGCTTTTTGTGAAGGGGAAGGGCTTTTTCAAATTCAAAACCGGTCACCATATTACCGTCAGTATCGCAGTATCCCCACTTCCCGTTCTTGCAAACGGGGATATATCCGTAGGAAGCCTCGCTGATCTCATCATATTCGAATGCGAGTATCTTTTCGCCCTTTTCGTTCACAAGCCCCCAAGTGCCGTTTTCAGAAAACGCTGTCAGAGCGAGCTTGTTTGATACGGTCTTGAACTCGTCATATTCGTAGGGGAGAAGCTTTTCACCATTGGACTTAAAGAACGTCCATTTGCCGTCCTTTTCAAGAGCGCAAATGCCGTAATCAAATTCCATATAGTCATCGTATTCGCAGGGAACCACCAATTTATTGTCAACAACGATGCCGTATTTATACTGCATATCATAGTAATATTCACCGTATCTGTCCTTTTCGTCTTCAGTAGAAGGGCGTTGATGGATCAGCATAACAGGCGCGAAATCAACGTTTTTCTCATAAAGCGAGAATTCGCTGTAAAAACCGGTATAGATCTTTTCAGTAACGTCGTCGTAATGGTAATTAATAAATGAACCGGATCCACCCATTGAGGTTTCCATTATATACAAGTCCAATGTAACAGGGTCTATGTGATAATATGTGGCATACTCTCCGCTTTTGAAGGTTTCACGATAGTAACCCAAATTGTCTATGATCGGTTTCCCGTCATAGCCTATGACCACATTGCCGTTTGCATCCTTGCGCTCTATATTTGTACACTTTACGGAAACATTACCTTCGTAATCGATGAGCCATTTGTCGGTACCGTCGCAAAGGAATGAAACACCGAGATAATACTGTATGTATTCAATGTCAATATCCTTGTCTGCCTCATCCATCTCGTATTTCACGGCGTATGCCTTTTCTTCATCCTCATTGGCAGGATCTTTGCCGTCTGGATCGGCGTTCTCATCCTCATTTGCAGGGGAGTCAGCCTTGTTTTCATACTCGGTAATGGGCTTGAAATTAATTATTCCGCAGTCCAGGATAATGTCCTTAGCCTTGTCCTCGCTGATATGCTCATAGCTTTCTTTATCATCGGGATCCTCGGTATAGAACCAGGAGTTTTCAAAATATTCTCCTTCACCGCCGTCTGTGTAGTCAAGACTCTCCGCAAGAGCTTCGTCATAGATGACCCGATTTTCAAATTCTACACCGTTACCGTCTTCGTTGATCTTGAAGCTGTCGTATATCTCGGTATCGCCGTCAGTGCTGTGATTCACGATATTGTCGTTTTCGCTGAGCCACAGCTCGGTTTTTTCGTCTGCGCCTGCAACAACGATAGCCTCATTCTTAAGAGACGTTATGATATTGATTATTCTGAATCCGTTTTCTTCCTTTATTGCAAGGATCAGCTCTTCGGTGCTGTTATTATCAAGGTCTTTAAGGGTATAGGAAAGATCTTCAAGCTTTTGGCACTGTACAAGAAGGGGGCTCATTCCCTTGATATCGGGAACAGGCTCGCCTCCATTATCCCAAGGGTAAGAGGAAACGATGCTTTGTACGATTTTTTCGTAAGGATCTTTGACTTGATCCTTGTCATCCTTTTTCTCCGGGCCAAAGGATAAAATTCCGAAATGGATAAGTGTAAAAACACTTCCGCAGCAGAGAGCTGTAACGAGAAGAATAACCAGTGCGATGATTCCTGCTTTACCTTTCTTCTTTGCTGAGGGAGCAGGGCTTTTGATGGGTGTAGGCTCGGATGCTGATGCCACAGATTTATCACAATTTGGGCAAAGTCCATCTACTCCGATGTGACTGCCGCATTTTCCGCAGAAATTTGCCATTATTTCTCCTAATGTTGTCTTTTATTGTTAATGCTCAAAATATACTATCTCGCCATCATCAAGTACCTTGTAATAGTTGGTGTAGGAGCCGCTGTCTATGTACACGAAGGTTACGGAGAAGCAGGGGGCCTTTGCAAGATAATGGCTTTCCCATTCGTTTTCGGGCAGGGGAACTATTACTATTGAGGAAACGGTATCGGTCAGGGTAAATATATCGTCTAACACAGCCTTTGCTTCATCAACGGAGATGCCTCCCTCATACTTGTCGAAGCTGATAACCTTCCAGACCCCGTCATGTTTTACCCAAGCCTTTCCGCGGTGAGAGGGAAGCGCCTTTTCAAACTCGAAATCGGTCACCATATTGCCGTCGGTATCGCTGTAGCCCCACATTCCGTTCTTATAAACGGGGATGAGGCCGTAGGACGCGCTGTAAGGAACGCACATCTTATAAGAATCATTATTTGAATATATCCATGTCTCTATATCGGAAGGATCGTACTCAAAATCAAGTATTTTTTCACCGTTTTCATTGAAATATCCCCACTTGCCGTTTTTGCTGAGGGCGCAAACGCCGTTGGAATAATCGGTATAGCAATCATATTCACAGGGAACCACGAGACGGGAATTGACAACGATTCCGTATTTTGACAGTATCTCAAGGCCAAACTCCTTACCGTACCATTCCTTCTCTTCCTCTGTTGCGGGACGCTTTTCAACGAGAGTTACCACAGCAAAGTCGATGTTTTCGGTATATTCTTCGATATATCCGAAATCCATGGTATAGATCTTTTGGCTGGCTGCATCATAGAAAAAATCTAACGAATAACCGCCGTGACCGCTGGGCAGCTCGTCTACCTCAAAGGTTACGGGATCAACTCTCATGTTGTGGTCGGTTATTATATTACACACGCTGTCGCAATAATTTGTGTAGAAGGGAGTGCCATACTCCTCATATTTATGGTTCATAGCAGTGCAATCAGCCATTATATTTCCGGAATAATCAAGAAGATATGTACGGTTACCCTCTTCAACGTAAACCACCCCAAGGTTTGGGTTTATAGATTGGATATACTGATGGGTGTAGGAGCTTTCGTATGTCACTGAGTAGTTCTTTTCAGGCTCGTAAGTGGGTTCTTCCTTTTTTTCCGTGTCGGGAGCTACGGGTTTTTCGTCCTTGTTTGTTTCCTTTTCAGGCTTTTTGTGGTCATTGCTTTCGTATTCCGTAATGGGTGCAAAGCTTATGTCCTTGTTAAGTCTTCCGGGACCAACAAAAGCATTTGCCTTTGTTTCGGATATCTTTTCGTAGCTGTTCTCGTCCTCTATATCCTCAGTATAGAACCAGCCATCCTCGTCAGAGACCTCGTCAGTGCTGTCTGCATATCCCAGCTCAACAGCCAGCTCCTTGTCAAAGGTAACACGGTTTTCAAAGTCGATACCGTCGCCGCTGTCGTTGATAACAAAGCTGTCGTATGTTTTCTGATCGCCGCCGTTGGAGGATTCCTCTATGATGGTTCCGTCGTCGGCAATATTAAGAATGGAGTTTTCCTGAGCCCCTGCGAGAACCAAAGCGCTTTTGCGAAGCTCGGTTATGATATTGATTATTCTGAATTCCCCGTTCTCCTTTTTTGCAAGGATAAGCTCTTGCGTTCCGTTATTATCAATATCCTTGAGAGCGTAGGAAAGATCCTCAAGCTTTTTACATTCACGGAGAAGAGGGCTGATTCCTTCAATACCGGGAACAGGCTCGTTCTTGTCGTCCCAGGGGTATGCGCCGATGACTGTATCGATGACCGTTTTGTAACTATCATCGTCTTCTGCCTGTGCAGGTTTAATCGCAGTACCCTTATCGATTGCTCCGAGGTTCAGAAGAACCAAAGCTCCGCCGCCGAGAAGGAGTGCTATTACGAGAATTATTGCTATAAGGCGAGCAGGATTAAAGCCGCTGCTCACCCGTCCCGCTTTCTTTGAGCCATTGGAAAAGTAGGTGGAATAATCGACCACCACTGCGGGGATATATTCCTGTTCCTTTTTTTCTTCCTTTTTCTTTTCCGGTTCTATTGTCTGCTCCTGCATGTCAGGGGCAACCGGAGTATCGCAGTTGGGGCATAGCCCGTTTTCGTTAACGGGATGGCCGCATTTTCCGCAAAAATTTGCCATGATCATTCGTACCTTTCTTTGTTTTTTATCAGTCGATCTATGCTTTTTTGATCGCGTAACGGCGGATATATACCCGTCGCGGGAAGCTGTCTTTTTCTGCGATACCCTCTTTGGGGTCATCGAAAACGATGGTAAGCTCTCCGGGGCGGCTTTCGGTGATGAAATTATATCCGGAGCAGCTTTCGCCCCATTTGCCGTCGCATTCTTCAAGAATGCAGGGCTCAGACCAGGTTTTTCCGTTATCCTCGGAGAACAGAAGCATTGTGTGTATATGGCCGGAGGAGATGACCAGTGTTCCATCGCTCATTTTTATGATTCTCGGAAGAACTCCCCAATCGCATATCTCATAGGGGGCCTCCCAGGTTTTTCCGTAGTCATGGGAATGGGCTATATAAAGGGGGGAATAGATCTCATGACCTCCGGTTCTGAGAACGGCAACGATATGACCGTTTTCAATTTCGATGCAATCGGTTTCACAGTATCCTTCTCCGTTAACATCCTTTATGGGGTAGGCATTGCAATCTGCAACGGTGGAAAGAAATTCAAAGCTTTCACCGCCGTCGTGGGATATGATGCACCAGGTGCGGTATAGATAAAAATCATAGGGACCATGCTCCTTAAGCCAAGGGCAAAGGGTCCTGTCCTCCTTGAACTGACCGTACATCATTGCAAGGATATCGCCGTTGGAAAGCTCAATAAGGCCTGTTTGGGCACAGCCTGCAAAGCGGTTGTTTGAATCTCCGAAACCCTGTGAAAGGGAAGGGATATCAACATTGGAAAAATGAGTATTAACGTTTCCGTTCATAATATCGTCAAAGCTTTCTGCCTTGTGTATAGCAAGCATGAAAGGAATCTTTTCCTGGGAAGGGTTAAGGATTGAACGGAAAACGGCATTATCAAATCCGATGGAAAAATATTTGCCGTTTTTCAGACGTATAAAGGGTGCGTGGGCAGCGCGCGCAAGCCCTTCCTTTTTCTCAAAGGAGAGTCCTCCGTCCTCTGAATAAAGCCAATAAGGCTTTTCTCCGGGACGGGGGCCTACCGAAACGATGATACGGCCGTCAGGGCACTGTGTTCCATTGTAAGGGTAGTGACCGGAGCCGAAGCGTTGCTCGGAAAGTAAAACAGGTGTAAATTTCATAAAATCCCCCAAAGTATTCGTTTATTGAATTAATTATAAAACATGCGGTCCCTCAGGTCAATAGATAAAAAGCTATTGATTTTTGGAATTAATTTTTTGTCTATTGGGAAAGCAGCTTTTCAAAGCCTTCGGTCATTGATAGGGTTCCGTCGGGATAGACCCAGGCAACAGAAACATCCGTCATTTTTTCGACCAATGCTCTGCCCTTTTCCTCCGTCATATTGAAAAGTGCCGTTGAAAGAGCATCCGCTATGCCTGAATCCTTTGTGAGTACGGAAACGGACGCGTAAGCATTTTTGGGGAACAGGGTCTCAGGGTCTATAATGTGATGATATTTAACACCGTTAACGGTAAAATATCTCTGATATGTGCCGCTGGTTACCAAGGACATATCGGAAAGAGCGAGAAGTGCAACGTATGCCTCTGAGGACGAAAGATCGGGATTCTGCACTCCCACCTCCCATTTTTCACCGGGAGCCTTTTCTCCTATACATCGTACGTTTCCGCCGATGCTTAAAGCGTAGCCTTTCTTTTGGCGGCTTTCAAGGAGCTTCGCAGCCTTTTCTGTGGCATATCCCTTGGCAACGGCGCCCACGTCAAGACTCATTTCCTTATCTTTGAGATATACGGTCTCGTTTTCCGTGTCAATTATCAGCTTATCTATATCAGTATGGGCGGCTCTCTTTTCAAGCTCAGCCTTGTCCGGAACGGAGGCGTTTTCTTCATCACTCAGAGCTATGGTGCGGTGATGATGCCAAAGGGAAAGAACGCTTCCCATTGCCACATTGATCATTCCGCCGGTTTTCTCATACATTTCCTTTGAAAACAGGAGCATATCGATTATTTCTCTGTCCACTTTGACCGGAGCGATACCTGCGTTATCATTTACGGTTTTCAGATTGTTTATGTCTTCGTATTCGTAATAGATATCAAACAGTCTGTGATAGGTTTCCAGCAGTTCAAAGACCATATCTGCCGTCTTTTCAAATTCTTCCTTTTTGCTCTCGTATCCTATAAGCACGGACTGAGTGTCAAACAGGGTGAGGGAGGAACGGGTAAACTTCTCCTTTTGCTTTTTACAGGAAGAAAAAGAAAGAACGGCACAAATGGCCAGAATCACGGAAAGAATTCTTCTCATTGTGCCGCTCCTTTGGTATTATCCGGCGTTTTCAAGTGCTTTTTTTGCGATCGCGATGAAGCCGCCGGGGTAGATAGTACAGCCGGAAACAAGATCCGCATCGTCAGCCTTGCCGGAATCGTTTATTTTGATCGCGCCGATCTCTTCGGCGGTCATTCCGATGATATACTCTGAAAAATGAGCTTGCTGCTCAAACCATTCCTTGCCAATGGGGGAAGCAGGTGCCATGTTGTAATCATATCCCAACTCAAGCTTTGTTTTTTCGAACTCAGAGCTTGTGATGTTCCCTTGGCTGTCAAAATAGATTTTTGGCTGAGCCACGTCAATGATGCAGGCAAGAGCTTTCGAATCGGCAACGGCTATCGCGCAAGCTGAGGTCTCCATGGAGCAAACGCCGTCCGTATTCTCGAAAGCCTTGGAGGAGGAATCGTCAGTGATACAGGCGAGGGATGCTTCAGGTGTCTTTTCTGAGCGGAACTTCACGGCGCTCTTATTATCAACAGCTTTTTTCAAGGCTTTTTCCATATCGGTGATACCCATGGTGCAGCCTGAGAGAAGATCTGCATCTGCCGGCTTCCCTCCGTCGTCGATTTCGATATCCAGGTCGTTGATATTCATTCCTTCAACATAGTCTGCAAAGAAATCCGCTTGCTCAAACCAGTCCTTTTTGATGGAGGAATAAGCACTCATGCCGTAGCTTTGGCCGAGCTCGTTCTTTGTCAGATAGGTGTTGTCGCCGGACAGCATTCCGCCCTCCACATTCATTTCGCTTTGGGCGCAGTCAATCTCGCAATCAATGATCCTGCCGTCGCTGTCATAGATAACAGCGGCAACTGTTATGCTTTGAGAGGCCTTTGTGCCTTGAGAGGATGAAGTATCCACAACTATGCCAAGGCTGAGGAGATAATCGTTATCATTCTTTTTTTCGGGCCTTGAGAAGATGGCGAGAACCACCAGGGGAACGGCCGTTATAAGCGCAAGAACGAGTGCGAGCCCTCTTTTTGTTATCTGATTCTTAATATCCATTATATAAACCGTCTTTCGTAAATATATTACCTATTATATGATAATACATTTCTTTTATTTAGTCAATAGTCTGTCCGATTTTGAGGAAAGTATGACCTTGTGTCTTGTTTTGTAATAAAACTGGTAAGCTTCACATATAATACCGTGAAACCACAGAAGGGACGGAATTGATAATGGAAAACACAGCAATGGTTCAGCATAACGAGCTTGCGGTAAGCCTTTGCGGCTTTGACCTTTGTACCAACGGTGAATTTGGCGGAGAAATGACTTTGGCAGATTACTATCCTGAAATACGTAAGGTAGTTTCGGTAAGCGCCAAGGCTCTCCCCGATTCAAAGTATATTTCGGATAAGGCTCTGGAGATCGGGGGGACGCTTGCTTTTTTTCTGGTATACATAGGAGATGACGGAGCACTGTCCTTTGCATCTTACAACACAGAGTATACTCAGAGCTTTCCTATCGGAGAGTATAACGGCGGAAACCGTGATATTTTTGTGTGGAGCGAGAGCGATATACCTCAATGCCGTGTTCTCGCACCCAGAACGGTCTCTTTGAAAGCAAGGGTGAAGAGCAGGGCTCTTGCGGATAAAAAAGAGGATTGTGCCATAAGGATCTCGGGAGAAAGCGATGCTCCCCTCACTCCGGAACGGAAAAGAAGCCTTGAGCGGCTGGACAGGGAGATCGAAACCGTACACAGGAGCTATGCTTTCGTGACGGACAGCGTTTCCGGCGAGGAAAGTTGCTCTCCCGGTGCAAAACCTGTTTTTTGCCGCGCTGAGGCGGTTATCAGGGATGCCGATGCCAAAAAGGACAGCGCCACGGTGAAGGGGGATGTATGCATAAGCTGCCTTGTGCTTACTTCGGAAGGATTATATAAGAATATAAGCTGTAAATTGCCTTTTGAAAAGAGCATCAGAAAGGACGGACTTCGTGAGGATGACGGTGTATGTGCATTCGCGCGAGCAGCGCAGGTCTCTGCACAGATAGAAGGAGAAAGTCAAAGGATCAGCTTCAATGCGGAATATGATATGGATGTGTGTTTTTTCGTCGGTGAAGAGCTGACCGTTACAGAGGATATATATTCCACCGCATATTCAATGAAGCAGGAACGGAAAATGCTGGATGTGATGAGTGGACTGTGTGCCAAAAACGTTGTGGTTAGTGTCGCAGCAGACGGTATGAGAAAAACAGAGGAGAGTGACGGAGATTACGTGATCGATACTGTGGCCTTTCCGAAGATCGAGCGCGCGGAGATAAAGGAAGGAAAGCTGTTTGTTATCGGTAATTGCCTCTTCAGAACATATATCGCGTCAGGCGGAGAGGTGATAACGGAGGAAACCTCATCGCCCATAGAGTACGAAAGCACCCTGGGTAAGGAGATGAACGGAGAGGCTGTATGGCATTTCGGGGTGGCGGCAGGAAATTGCGAGTGCCGCCGTGAAGGTCAGCGGCTTCATGCCAAATGCGATGTTTATATGATGATCAGCGGATATGTGAAGAATAAATATAATCCTGTGATTTCTGCAGTAGTAGGCGACAGAGACTGCTCTGAGGATGATGGTGCAGTCATACGTGTTTGCTATCCGGAAAAGAAAAAAAGAATATGGGATATCTGCAAGGAATGCAGATGCTCCGTTTCTGAAACGGAAAGAATAAATCGCCTTGAAAGAAATTCAGTTTCCGACGGTTCTCCGATCATAGTCAGGTAGCTTAAAAATAATCGTTCGGATTCGGGAGATGCTTTCCCGTTCTTTCCTTGAAAGGAAAGAACCAAAGGAACTTTAAGAAAAAGATATCGAAAAGGCAAAAAGGCCCCGAAAGGAAGACAGGACGGAAAAATGAGCTCGCTCATTTTCCGTCCTGTCTTCCTTTCGGGTTACGGCACCTGCGGTGCCTCAGCCAAAGCAGATTTCTGCTTTGGCGATGCCTTTTGCCTAGCAATTTTTAGCTAAACAAATACTTAAAGTTTTTTGCGAAGCTTTTTTTCAAAAAAGCGACCGTTTCTCTTTTTATATCACAGCTCCATTATAAGGCCTGCGATATAACGAAGTATCCTGTTCATATCCACGGCTGTGACTGTTCCGTCATTGTTTATGTCTGCCGCAAGATTTTGCTTTTCGCTGAGGGAGGTCTGTCCTCCGATGGATTTCTTGATGATATTCAAGTCCTTTGCTACTATCTGGCCGTCGCCGTCAAGGTCGCCGAGGATATACTCGGGTATGATCTTTTCCTCGCCGCACACGGTACAAATATTATCACTTGTGTAGCTGTGGCCGAGAGCCTTGATCTCGGTTCCCTCCGTATAGTCGCATCTCGTGCAGACCTTTCCGTCAACTCCCGCTTCCGTACAGGTGGGCGCTATATACGCTTCCTTCAGATAGTGGCCTCTTGCTTCGGTCTTTGAAAGAACCTTTGTATGGCCGCA
>SVQJ01000240.1 GCA_015065395.1 Oscillospiraceae bacterium | reverse complement strand
CACAAATTGCGCTGGTATCGAGAGCTGTAGGGTTTCTTTTAGCCTTATTCTTCTTATCCTTACTCATTTTTTGCTCTTCTCTCCCTTCTTCTGAGTTGTATCGTAAGAGGAGCTTTGGTACGAATATCTGTAGCCGTACTTGCCTCCGTATTTGCTGTAGGAATATTTATACGAGCCTCCGCTGCCCTCAGCCGTATTGGGGATGGCCGCAAGAACGGGGATACCGTATGTTTCGGACAGGTACTCCTCCTCGCGGATGAACACATCGTACATTTCGCGGATAGCTATGACAAGAACGCTTATAACCATACCGATTATCATTCCGATCATTGCATTTCTCGTGTAGCTGGGTCCTGAGCGGGCAGAGGGAGTTACCGCATAGTCAACTATACGAACGGAGCTTCCGTCAACGATATCGGCAATTCTCTCGGGAAGGACCTTTGTGATAGCCTCGGCAATGCGCTTTGCATCCTTAGGATCGGTACAGGTTACGACGACCTCAAATATTTCGGTTTCATTCACGGGGGCTGCCGCGATCATTCCGCGAACCGCACCTGCGCTGTACTTTTCCTCAAGACCTGCATACTCCACCACCTCATTGATGGTGGTACGGGCATTGAGAATGACCACATAGGTATTAACGAGCGCCTGTGCCGCTGCAAGACCTGAGGACGTGAAGTTGAAGTCCGCGTTAACATTGATGCCGTTGTTATTATTTACATAAAGGAGCGCGCTTGACTGATACGTGGGCTCCACCATGAAGTATGTATATCCGAAAAGGGATGACGCTCCTATTACTGCTGCAAGAATAACCGCCCAGATATTGCGGAGGACCGCTCTGGCAAGTTTCAGTATATCTATTTCAACAACTTCTTCTTTCTTTTTCATCGTACACCTCAAAAAATAACAATGCTACCGCATCTTAATCAACTTTATTATAATACACATATAATAATTTTGCAATTAACAAATACTACATTTTACGATGTTTTTTTTCGGCATATTCAGCAAAAGTCACAAATGACTCTCCGAAAGGCATCGTGCAGAATATTTTATTTTCAACTCTATTGAAAAACCACTTATTTGATTGTATAATTATATGCAACGTATATAATTTTACAGGTGTTTTATGCTGAAATTCACAGTTAAGGAAAATGACGGCGGGCAGCGTCTTGATAAATTTCTACAAAAGGCGCTGAAAGGTATTCCTCTTTCCCTCATGTACAAATACATAAGAAAAAAACGCATCAAGGTAAACTCGAAGCGGGCAAAGGAAAATCAGATCCTCGTTAAGGGCGACATAATTGAGCTTTACATACCCGATGAATTCTCAAAAGCCGAGGCCGACACAAGTGAATACGACAAAGTCAGGCTCAAACCGGACGTGGTTTTTGAGGATGAGAATCTTATAATCTGCGAAAAGAAAGCAGGGATGCTCTCCCATACGGGTGACAAGGGAGAAAACGACGCCCACTCTATCCCCGAGAGAGACACGCTGATATTCATAATCCGTGCATATCTCTACAACAAAGGAGAGTACGACCCTAATAACGAATCTTCCTTTGCACCTGCACTCGCCAACCGTCTGGACAGAAATACGGGTGGGCTTGTTATTGCGGCAAAAAATGCCGCCGCGCTCAGGGAAGTAAACAGGCTTATAAAAGACGGCTGTGTTGACAAACGGTATCTGTGCGCCATCCACGGCAGGATAGCTCCTCAAAATGGTACCTTACGGGGATTTCTTTTCAAAAACTCCAAGACAAAGACGGTTACGGTATATGATTCTCAGCGGCAGGGCGCAAAGGAGATCATAACCTCATACAAAACGGAAAAATATTCAAAAGAGCACGATCTCTCCCTTCTTGAGGTCCATCTTGAAACAGGAAGAACCCATCAGATCCGAGCGCATTTTGCATCCGTGGGCCATCCGCTTCTCGGCGAAGGCAAATACGCCCACAACAAATCAGACCGGGAACTCGGATACAAATATCAGGCCTTATACTCCTACAAGCTTACCTTCAACGTTCCCGACGGCCCCCTATCGTATCTTGACAAAAAAACAGTTGAAGCCGACCGCAAAAACATAGGATTTCTCACTTTATTTTAATAAATGGAATGACAGGGCATTTTTATGAAAACGACAAAGGTTCAAAAACTCAGCAATCTTAAAAAGAGCTTTTTGCTCTTTTGTCTTTATGCCCTCTCCGGCGCACTTTCTGCGATCTCATTTATTTTCCCTTCTCTGTGGGTCATAGGATGGATCGCGCCCTGCGCCGTTTTCTTTTATGAGTTTTCATACAGCTTTACCAAGGATACCTATCTCAAATCATGGCTTCGCGGTGCATGCTTTTTCTGGTTCTTCGGATTTTTGGTTTTCTCATGGTTCCTTTATCTTTATCCCCTCGATTTTCTCGGCTTTGATCCCTCAAGCGCTATAGGTGTTATCACGCTGGCAAGCGGAGGTATCCCACTACTGCAGTCTCTTTCCTATTCCTTCGTTT
>SVQJ01000239.1 GCA_015065395.1 Oscillospiraceae bacterium | reverse complement strand
CCCGAAAAACGAAATCTGCATCCTTCTCGACAGTCCGAAGCAGCTTGTCGATAACTTTATCGACAAGCTGAAAGGAGCCGCAAATCGGCTCCTTTCAATTTTCTCAATTCAATTTATACCCTTCATATCTTCTGCATTCTATTATTTCTCTTCCCGTCGCGGCAATAGTTTTCTTGTTAATATTACTGATGTGCACCGCTACCGTTCCCTTTGAGACCTTAGGATCCTTCAAACAATACCCACTCACCTTTTCCCAAATCACATAATCCTTTGAATCAACAAGCAAATTAATTATCCTTTTTTCGGTTTTGGTCAGACTGATATATTTCCCGTAATACAAAAGTCCGCGTTCAGAGAAAGTGATATATCGCTCCTTCGCTTTTTCCACCATAGCCTCATGGAACACATTGTAATGCTCCAGCACCTCCTCAACAAATGTAGGAGATTCCTCGATAACCTTAACAGGTGTTCTCGAATGCATCCGGGACATAAAAACCGTATCCTCATACAAATACCTCTCCGTTACAGCACAAAAGGTTGCAGGGAAAAGAATATCAATATAGTCCAAATGAGATACAGCACACGGTATACATAGGGAATGGAGCTTTTCCCTAACGCTTACCCTGAATTTTCTAACAGTATTATCAACAATCAGTATCATTGTTCTAAATGCCTTTCACAGCTCATATAATCAAGCAGTATTAACGAAAGAGGTATAAATATATGTTCGTATGTTCTGTCAAGGGCAACACCCTAAAGCTTTGCACGTTGATCCTCACAGCAATCATAGCCGTCACCGTAATGGTGATAGCACTTCCTAAAAACGACGCGGTTGCTGCAGGAAGCATTTTTGAAGGAAACGACAAAATAAGCTATGACAAAATAAAAACTGAAAAAGCACGGATAGAATTCTTGAAGAGCTTCGGCTGGGAAATCTCAAAAGGCTGTATTGAAGAAGTTGAAGTACAGATCCCCGGCGATTTTGACAAAATAATGAATTCATATAACGAAATACAAAAAGCTCAAGGGCTTGATCTTTCGAAATACAAAGGCAAAACGGTACATCGCTATACTTATGAGATAACGAACTATCCCGATTACAGCGGTACCGTTTACGCCAACTTAATTATTTATAAAAACCGGGTAATAGGCGGAGACATCAGTTCATCCGATATCAGCGGTTTCATACATGGCTTTGAAACACCTGAAAAAGACACCGACAATGCTTCTTGATCACTTATGCTTAAGATCGATCACGGTAACACCGTAATCTCCCTCGCCGTACTGACCGGCACGAAAGCTTTCAACTCTTCGGTCCTTTTTCAAAAAGTTTTGTATAGCAACCCTCAATGCACCGGTACCCTTACCGTGAATGACCGTAACGCTGTTAATACCGGCAACGACCGCATCATCAAGATATCTGTCCACCATAAAGCAGGCATCATCACCGATCATCCCTCTGACATCCAGCTCAGGCTTGAAGCTTTTTGAAATCGTCTGCCGATAATTCTTTGCAGCCTGCGTCTTTTTCCCGTCAGTAACAGTGGAAGCATCTAAAAGCTTTAGCTGAGAAACATGAAGCTTGGTTTTAAGAATGCCCATCTGGACAGTAACGTTTCCCTTTTTATCCGGGTCCTCAATGAGCGTGCCCTTCGTGTTGAGAGAACGATGGATAACGTCATCTCCCTTTTTCAGCTCTCTCGGAAGAACATAATCGTCCTCCTTTTCCTCTTGGACATTATTGAGACGATAATTCTTAACCTCATTTTTGATATTCTTTTTTGATTGTGAAAGCTTATCTCCGAAATTCTCCTGATCCTTTGCTTTCTTAGCTTCATCAAGCTGCTTCAAGATATAATCACTCGTTGCACGGGCGCTGTCAACTATCTGACGCGCCTTTTTCTTAGCTTCCTCAGCTTCACGCTCCGCGTTGCCGAGACGCGCTTCAAGGGCACTTTCCGCATTCCGTTTATATTCCTCAAATTCGCGACGGAGGGCCTCAGCCTTCTCCCGTTCACTTTCAAGGCGGAAACGTTCAGCCTCAAGCTTTTCGATTACGGCCTCGAAATTACGACTGCCGGTATCTACATAACCTGCTGCCCTTTTTACTATTTTTTCAGGGAGTCCCAGCTTTTCGGAAATTGCAAAAGCATTGGATTTTCCGGGGGTGCCCATAATAAGCTTGTACGTAGGCTTCAGGGTTTCAACGTCAAACTCGCATGAAGCGTTGCAAATACCGTCGCGTTCCAAAGCGAAGGCTTTAAGCTCCGCATAATGGGTAGTTGCAGCGCACAATGCTTTTCTGTTAAAAATCTCCTCGAGGATAGACATTGCCAGAGCAGCCCCCTCAACAGGATCGGTTCCCGAACCAAGCTCATCGAAGAGAACAAGTGAATCCTCAGTCATCTCCTCAAGGATATTGACGATTCCAACCATGTGAGACGAAAAGGTTGAAAGCGATTGCTCTATGGACTGCTCATCGCCTATATCAGAAAATATCTC
>SVQJ01000041.1 GCA_015065395.1 Oscillospiraceae bacterium | reverse complement strand
GATGATGCTGCCGGGGAAGCCCATAAGGAGCCAGCCGGACATATCGGATGCCTGGGCGCTCATCGCGGTGACCCAGGGGCCCATGCTGCGGCCGCCGAGAAAATATTCCTTTTCTCCCTTATCCTTTGAACGGAAGAAGAAGAAAAGACCGATTCCCAGCATGAGGGAAAAATACAGTATAAATGCGAGCAATTCCATAACAGATCTCCTTTCTCGCACTTTAGTTTAATAAAGTTTTTGTATTATAACACATTTTATGTGCAAATGCAATAATTTATCGAGAATTATTCAAAAATATTCAAGAATCGAGAGCGTGCCCTTGCAAAAAAAGTTAAAAATGCATTTTTGCCGTTTTGATTATTGATTTTGCGAAATGTCGCGTTTCCGAAAGAATGCGAAAAGCGGGAATTATAACATAAATTTTCCCGACTGTTCACAGAGGGTTTATTGATTTATTCTGACGTTTTCGGTATCATTTTACTGTAAAAGCAAGAAAAACAAAGAAGGATGAAAAAATGGAAGAAAAAAGAACACTGTACGAGAAGGTTCAGTCCCTTCTGGAAGAAAAAAGCCCGGAAGAGATCGCCGAAATAACAAAAGGTCTTGATTCGCTGATGCTTTATTACAGATGTGCCATACGTGAGGTTGAGACAAAATTCCGGGTGCTTGACGATCAGCTTTCCATACACGGCGCGCGCAACCCTATAGAAAGCATAAAGACCCGTCTGAAATCTATGAGAAGCATTCGGGAGAAGCTGGAAAGGCTGGGCCTGCCCTTTGATTGTGATTCTATTTGCGAGGGCCTTTCGGATGTGGCAGGAGTTCGTGTGATCTGCTCCTTTATCGACGATGTATATATGCTGGCCGATTGTCTTTTGAAGCAGGATGATATCACCCTTGTCAAAATAAAGGATTACATAAAAGATCCCAAGCCTAACGGGTACAGAAGTCTGCACCTTATAATTGAGATACCCATATTTCTTTCAAACGAAAAGCGTTCTGTCCGTGTTGAGGTTCAGCTTCGCACCATTGCCATGGAGACATGGGCAAATCTGGAGCACCGTATGTTTTACAAAAACGAGCTTTCCGAGGATATTAAAAAGCAAACCCGGACTATGCTCCTGGAGTGTGCTCTGAAAAGCCGCGATCTTGATATGGAGATGCAGGCCATCCGCGACATAATCGAGGGGAAGAAAGATGCTGAGGATATGCAGTCTGATGCGCTTTTCTGATGCGATTTATTGAAAAACTTATGCGGCGGTGATATAATATAGAAAAACAGGAGGAATGCTATGTATAGATTCAGAATAAAGGACGAGCCCTTTGCTGTTGGATATTTAAGCGCTGAGAGCGAAAGTAAATATGTTCGCACGGGAGCCGGTTATATGGAGGCTGTCAAGGCTGTGAGCATTCGATTTGATAAGGAGACAGGCTTTCCGGTCCTGGATTTTGGCGATATGGCGTGCAACTCCTCCTGGTCATCTGGGCAAAGTCCCAATATTGGGCTTCTTCACCGAAAGGCAGAGCAGTTTCCGGATCTTTCCGAGGATTATCTCTATATTGCACAGCAGATGAAGGAGCTTGAGCTTGGCTGTCATTGGTCTGAATTCACCGAAAACGAATGGGATATAACTGTCACCAATTCCGGATGGGGCGGGACTTGGGGCGGTCACGCGGTGCCCGAGCTTTGCGATTTTGCCCGACTGGGAACTGATGGAATACGGGATAAGATAAAGATATTTTCTGAAAACAACCTTGAAAAGCAGGATTTTTATAAGGGTCTTTACCTCACTCTTGATGCAATAGATCTGCTGGGAGAGAGAGTTTTGACAAAGGCACGATCATTATATGCGACTGCCGAAAACGAGAAAGAAAAGAAAAAATTAAAGCGGATCATAAACACTTTCGGCAAATGCCCAAAATCGCCTGCAGATACTTTTGACGAGGCGGTTTGCGTATATGTTTTGATATTTTTGCTGGACGGAGTGGATTCTCCGGGGCATTTTGACCAATACATGTACCCGTTTTGGGAAAGATCCGATCCTATAGCTTCCCGAGAAGCGCTGGAGGATCTTTGGATATTCTTCCATCAGACGAGAACATGGAATCTTTGTATTTCCGGCTCGGACGAAAAATGGAAGGATCTTACCAATCCCTTGACTTACGAGATACTTGATGTTGCGAGAAAATACCGATTCCAGACACCGAATCTGACCATGCGCTGCCATCGCAACACTCCCGAAAAGCTCTACCGTGCTGCTGCAGAGACTATAGCCACAGGTATAGGTATGCCGGCGCTCTACAACGACGAGGCGGTCTGCCCTGCGCTTGAAAGCATCGGCATTTTGCCGGAGCATTCCCATTTGTACGTTATGAACGGCTGTAATCAGATCGATATACAGGGAAAGTCCCACATGGGTCTTGAGGACGGTGAGGTTAACCTTGGTATGGCCTTGGAGTATGTTCTTTCAAACGGGATTAACCGAAAAACGGGCAAGCTTGTGGGAAAGAGAACGGGTGAGCCGCAGGATCTTTTAAGCTTTGAGGACTTCTTTGATGCGCTCAAGGAGCAGGTAATGTTTCTTTGTGACGGGGTGTGCAGTATGGCAAACAAGGCGCAGAGGATATATGCTCAGTATACTGCCAATCCCATACGCTCCATGACCATTGAGGGATGCATCGAGAAGGGACTGGATTATAAATGCTCCGGCCCTCTTTACGGCCACGGGCAGATACTTTGGGAGGGAATTGCGGATGCGGCGGATTCTCTGGCAAATATCAAAAGGTATGTGTATGATGAGAAAAAATACACTCTTGCAAAGGTTGCCACGGCTATGGCGGCAAATTACGAGGGATATGAGGAAATGCACCGCACCTTTTGCAATTCCGGCCTGAATTTCGGTAATGATATCCCCTATGTGGATGAGCTTTGTGCTTCTCTTGTGAATTTTGCGAATTCCTATCTCAGAACGAAGAGAACATACAGAGGCGGCGTCTATACAGGGGGATGCTCTCCCTTTAACCGTGCGGCTGATAACGGAATGGCCGTTGGAGCGCTGCCAAACGGGAAGCGGGCAGGGGAGGCGATGTTTGCCGATTCCATTGGAGCAACGCCGGGAAATGACACAAACGGTCCCACCGCGCTTTTATCCTCCTGCCTGAAATACGACCATACCCTTGCAGGCAGCGGCTTTATCCTTAATCTGAAATTCACAAAAGAGATCTTCTCGGATGAAAAGGGGATCGAGAGCTTTATTGCTTTGTGGCGAGGATATTTTTCGGAGGGAGGCCAGCAGCTTTCCGTCACGGTGGTGAGCGCCGAGGAGCTTATCGAGGCAATGAACGAGCCCCATAAGCATAAAAATCTTATAGTGCGCGTAGGCGGCTACAGCGATTATTTCGTCAATCTTCCCGTACCCCTTCAGGAAAACATCGTTGCCAGAACCCGATATAGCCTGTAAACGGTCGCTTTTTTGAAAAAAACGCGAAAAACTTTATTAATAGGTTTATCAAAATCCTGTAAAGCAAAAGGTGCCTTAAACTAAAAAGAGAAAGGTGCACAAAATGAGCTCGTCCATTTTTGTGCACCTTTCTCTTTTTATGGCCATTGGGTCTTTTCGCTATCGGGTGTATTCTTAAAATTCCTTTGATTCTTTCCTTTCAAGGAAAGAACCAAGAAAAGGCGTATTTTTCAGAATCCTGTCGTACGCTCAGAGCTCAATGGGGCTTTTTCTTATAAAGAGCACGCCCAAAGTGTTTCTTCCGCAGTGGGAGGATATAGTACATCCGGCTCTTGTAACGTGGATCTCCTTGAAGGGGGCAAGGCTTTTTACCTTTTCTACGCAGTTTTCGACGATAGAGGGCTCACAGCCTGCGTGGGTGACGAAAACGCGGTCTGTTTCCACGTCCCTTCCGTCGCCGATGATCTCTTCAATATATTTATCAAGGGTGGGAGCAAATTTGCCTCTGTATTTTTTGCCAACGCCCATTTTACCGCCGCGAACGGTGATGCAGGGCTTAAGCTGAAGAAGGTTTGCGCCGAACGCGGCAACAGCTGAGCATCTGCCGCCCTTGTGGAGAAATTCAAGATCGTCCACTATAAAGGATGCATCAACTCTGGGGATAATATCCTCGCAGGCAGCGGCTATCTCTGCGGCACCTTTTCCTTCCTTTGCCATTTCGCAGGCGCTGACGAGAACAAGGCCGCCTCCGGTGGAAAGATTTTTTGTATCAACGACGAAGACATTTTCAAAATCCTCAGCTGCAAGGCAGGCATTGTGATATGTAGAGGACATCTGAGAGCTTATGGTAAAAACGATAACGGAGTATCCTTCATTTGTATATTTTTCAAAAAATTCATCAAAATCTGCCACGTTCACGGCGGAGGTTTTGGGAAGCTCTCCTGTTTTTTCATAATGGGTATAAATATCGTCAGGGGTAACGTCAACACCGTCGCTGTAAAGCTTTTCTCCAAGAGTTACGCCGAGGGGAAGAACTTTAATGCCGTATCTTTCGCAAAGCTCTGCGTTAAGGTCTGTGGTGCTGTCGCTTGCAAAAATGATCTTTTCGCTCATAAATAATCTCCTTTCAGAGTTTGTTATCACAGAAGAGAGTATATCACAAGTTTTTTACTAAATCAACATATATTCGAAAAGTCAATGAATGGAATCATTTATCAGCTCTTCAAGAAAAATGCTTTTTCTCCCCTTTGAGGCAAGGTGTTTTATGCAGGCCTCCACCTTCCTTTCAAAATCGGGCTGATATGCGTAATAATCCGGATAAAAGTATTGCTCATGTATCATTGCTTCAATGAATTTTTTGTTATCCGAAAGGGAGAGCTTTTTTATTGCATCGTCTGCGGAAAAAAGGTTAAGGACTATGTCATTTGTAAAATAATACATATCCGATGCACTGTCGTAAATGTAAGGGGATGATAAAAAGGGATATTCCTTGCCGTAGCATGAGGGAACATCTGAAAAAAGGCCCACAAGACCCCGTATTCCGGCGCCCCTAAGGGCGCAAAGCGCGCTTTGGCTGCATTGGCAGTAGTGTATTGTGGTAAAAAGGCTCAGGGATGTCTCTCCGGCAAATCGGATTATCTCACGGTGCACCCTTGAAGCATCGTCAAAAACGGTTTGGTAATCCGAGTCGATATAGGGGGCAAATCCTGTTTCCGTGAGGGAGTGAAAGGAAAAGCGCAGCCAGGAGGCGCACTCCTGCCATTGGCTTTTATAACGGTCGGTCATCTGCGAGAGATCAAAGCCTTCGGTGCTGTAAAAAAGATTGAACTGAAATTTGGCACCGTATTTATCGTGAAGTCTTTTGAAAAGAGCAAGATAGGGGTGGGAGAAAATGTTCTCGTGATCCTTTTCTGAAAGGTCGCGGAGAAAACGGATATTATCATCAATGGAAAAACGGTAGTACATAAAATCCTCCTTTTAGTACATGATACTTTATACTTGGGCAACTTTCAAGCCCTTGAAAGGATTTGCTATTGCAAAAAAGGGGGAGATGGTGTATAATCGTTATGTTATGTCAAAAAAACGAAGGAGAATGGAAAAAATGAAGAAATATCTGACTTCAAGTGAATACTGTCTCGGTATTCGCTGTCCTTCGCTTTTGTGGAAATCGAGGAATGCCGATGGAGCTCCGTCCCTGCTTTCGGAGCGCACTCTTATAAAGCTTCATCACCGTTGTGCCCTTGAAAAATACAGAGAGCTTATTTCAGATTGTTTACATATAAACTCCGATTCCTGTACTGAGGCAAAAAAAGAAACTGATGCGGCGATAGGCAGAGGTGCACTCTGCATCTCCGGTGCAACATTTATCAGCGGAGATCTTTGCGCTCGGTGCGACGTGATAAAAAGGCGCAGTGACGGAACCTACGCGTTGTATGTGGTGAAGGCTGCAGCACATCTTCATCAGACAGTTTGCCACGATGCATCCTTTCAGGTCTATGTGCTTGCAAAAAACGGTATTCGGGTTTCGAGAGTTTTCTTTGTGAAGCTGAATACGGGCTATGTTCAGGGAGAAAGCGATCCCAAGGAGCTTTTCCTTTTGGAAAATATTTCTGCAAGGGTGGCGTCTTTGGTAGGCGGAGTTGAGGGCAGGGCCGGCAATATGCAAAAGCTTATGTCCAAAAGTGAAATGCCCCAAACGCCTATACATAACGGTTGCTTTGCACCGTCGGATTGCGAAAATCGGGATATTTGCTTTGCCCATCTTCCCAAGGATAATATATTCACACTCAGCGGAATAAGCCATCAGATAAAATTTAAGCTGTACCGATCAAGAAGGTATAACGTGGGAGACGTTCTGCGAGAGGGCGGACTTACGCCCCGTCAGAAAAAGCAGCTTGAAATGTTTGAGCAGGGACTTCCCCCGGAGATCGATCGGGAGAATATTGAAAAATTCCTTTCTCAGATAAAATATCCCATAGCGTATCTGGATTTTGAAACCATGCAGCTGCCCTTCCCGCCCTTCGAGGGGCTTCGCCCCTTTGAACCGTGCGCATTCCAGTTCTCTCTTCATGTGAAGGAAAAGCCGGGAAAGCGTCTGCGCCACACAAGCTTTATTGCCCGTCCCGGTACCGATCCGAGAAGAGCGATAGCCGAGGCACTTGTTGAAAGCATACCCAAAAAGGGAAGCGTGGGTGCATATAATATGCAGCTTGAGAGGATGATGCTTCTTTCCCTTGCAAACAGATTTGAGGATCTGAGGGAAAGCCTTGTTAGTATAAGCAACCGCCTTTTCGATATGATGAAGCCCTTTGAGAAAAATTGGTATTACGACGGCGGAATGAAGGGTGCCTGTTCCTTGAAGGCTGTTCTTCATGCGCTCTATCCGGACGACAGCTCCCTGGATTACAGAAGACTTCAGGGCGTTCATAACGGACAGGAGGCGACCAATGTTTATGCGGCACTGAGCAGTGCTCCGGGAAGATTTCCCGAGGAGAAGGAGATACTTTCGGAGCTTGAAAAGTACTGCGCCCTTGATACTTTGGCACTGGATAAGCTTTATGAGAAGCTTTCGGAAGCGGTGAGGGAGAAAAAACCGAAGAAAAAAGCAAAAAAAGCGGTATAATGAGAGGCGATATTTCTGTTCTTTCCTTGAAAGGAAAAAACCAAAGGAACTTTAATAAGGCAACGATAGCTAAAAGGCAAAAAGGCCCTAAAAAGATGGAGAACCACCAAAATGAACGAGCTCATTTTGGTGGTTCTCCATCTTTTTAGGCCTGGGCACCTGCGGTGCCTCAGCCAAAGCAGCCTTCTGCTTTGGCGATGCCTTTTGCCTTGTAATATTCAGCTAAACCCTTAAATGAAGTTTTTTGCTGAGCTTTTTTCAAAAAAGCGACCGCTTTCCCTCTCAATTCACTCCGCGCAGGGCGGCGTTGGGAACATATTTCTGCACTATACGGAGCATTTCTTCCATTTCCTCTTTGGAGTAGGCGCCAACTCCGTTGCCGAGAATATCTCCCGAATCGACAAATCCCTGGAGATAATATTTTGGAGCGCCTTGGATCCATTTGCCTATTCCGTCCATATCGGAAGGGAGCACGGCTCCCTTTGCCACGGTTGTACGGAATTCATGATCCACTCGTCCCGACATGAGAAGGTCAACGCTTTTTTGTATTTTTTTTATATCGACGTTGGTGCCTGCGGCGCGCGAATAGCCCTCCGGGGAGGATTTTATATCCATTGCAACGTAATCGCAAAGGCCCGATGCCACCATTCCCTCAAGCCTTTCGGGAAAAGATCCGTTTGTATCCAGCTTTACGAGAAAATCAAGCTCTTTTATTTTTCCTGCGAAGCTTTCTATATCCCTTTGCAAAAGCGGCTCGCCGCCGGTTATGGCAACTCCGTCTATAAGTCCCTGCCTTTTTTTAAGAAACGCGAAAAATTCTTCCTCGCTTATCCTTTCGCCCATGCCGCGAACGAGGCTTGCGTTGTGGCAAAAGGGACAGCGAAAGTTGCATCCGCCGAAGAACACCGTGCAGGCGGTCTTTCCGGGGTAATCAAGGAGGGTCAGCTTCATAAGTCCGTTGATTTCCATAATATCAGTACCTTTCATTATCATTCGGTCAAAGCAATGGGGCCCAGGCAACTGAATGCGCAAGGCCCCACTTTTTTGTTAATTATCAACTTTTCATTCAGCCTCGTACATAACGATGCCTGCAAGATCATCCGCTCTGTCTGAGTTTGTCCAAAGAGCATATTGGCAAACGGGAACGTCGAATACGGTAAGGCCGATATGAACGCCTGCCTTGTCTGTAAAGCTTGCGTTGCCAGTGGTTCCGATAAGGTCACCCTTTTGGACGACATCGCCCTTTTCAACAGTCTTTGAACCAAGGTGAGCGTACCATGATTTCAGTCCGTAGCCGTGTTCGATAACGACGGTGTATCCGCTGTAGGGAAGGTAATCCGCGAAGATGACCTCACCGCCCATGTTTGCAACTACGTCGGTTCCCTGAGCTACTGCAAAGTCAACTCCGGTGTTTCTGAAGGAGATATCGGTTCCGGATACTTTAACATTCATACCGAAGCCGATGGAGAATCTGAAGCCCTCGCTCTCATCGCTGTAATAAAGTCTTTCGTTATTGGTCCAGTATCTCTTTTCGCTTGAAAGCTTTGCAACCTCTCTGAGAGTGGATTCGCACTGGGCCTTCTTTTCCTCCGAGCCGAATTCCTTGACAACGGAATCTGCGATGGTGATGGTCTTATCCTTGAAGGTATGGTAGGAGGCACGCTCGCCGAGCTTTACGTTGATCTGCTGGGTGGAGCCGCCGTAGGAGAAGGTAAGAATATAGTCGCCTGCATTAAGATTCCAGCTGAAGGGGATGAGAGCCTGAACATAGTCGCCGTCCCTGAAGAATACGGGACTATAGCTGATGTCGGGCTCGCTAGTGAAGGTGATATCCTCCACGTTGTTTACATTTTCGCCGGTAACGCAGATGAATTCACCGATCTTTATATCGGTGGTTCCTGCATAGAAGTGGGCAGGTGCGCCGAACACTGCATCAAACTTATAGGTCTGGCTTCCGCTGTAGTTTCTCTGGGAATCAGCATACCAGTTTGCAACGGCTTCAACGGTAACGTTCATGTTCTTGGTAACGGTAAGGCCTGCAAAATTGCTGTAATTATCGTCAAAAACGGTCTCGCCGTTTTTCTTGTCGGTGATCTTAATTCTGAAGTCATCAGGCTCGATGGCAAAGCTCATGGAAAGACCGCCCTCAAGAGTGATGCTTTCAACTTCATCAGAAACGATGGCAGAGCAATCGTAATCGGTCGCCGCACCCAAGTAGTTGTTGAACGTCCATTCTGCGCTATCGGGGAAGGTCTCCTTTCCGGAAACGGAGAGGATAGGGCAGAGACCGTTTTCATAGAGGCAGGCAGCATAGCTTCCGCTTATGAATTCCTTTGCATCCGCAGTTTTGATCTTATAGGCGTTGTCGCCTTCTGTGAAATAGCAAGCCTGGGGAACATCGGAATAATAGAATTTGTATGCCTTTTTCTGCTTGGTGGTGGAGGTTTCAACAAAAACATCGAAATATTCACCGATCTCAACGCTTGAGGGCAGCTCGTCAACGGCTTCTGCATTTCCGATGGTATCGATAAAATAGTTCATCATCTGCTTTCCGTCTCCGCCGCGCTCAAAGAGGAAGGAATTACCCTTGAAGTCTACAAGCTCAACGGACAGGGTATTGCTTTTATCTATTTTACCGCTGCTGAGGGTAGAATAGTTGATAACAGCAATCACTGTGGGAACAAGCATAAGTACGATAAGTATCGCTGCGATTAATTTATTTTTCATAAATTTCTCCGTAAAGTAATATATCTTCTGGATGTATTTATATATATACAAAGACATTATACTATTTTTTTACATCGAGGTCAAGTATATTTTATGTCAAAAGGACAAGCGTGGGGGAGAAATGAGAAAAAAGTGGGGGGAAAAGCGTATTTTTTGAAGAAAAATGTTTACTATCTGTTCATTTTGTGATAAAATGTCTTGTAATCCGATTTGAAAGGGCTTCCGAAATACAGCGGTAGCATAAGGTTTATTATGACTCCTGTTTCCCCTCAAACCGAAAAAGAGATAAAAAAAGCCGAAAAACGCGCGGCAAAGGAAAAGAAAAAGACCGAAAAGGCAAGAAAAAAGGATAAGCGCAGGGTGAAAACCATCCCACCGATGCTCACCATAACTCCCTTTATCATGCCCAGCCGTGTGGGTGCTATGAATCTGATGACGGACAGGTTTAACGTGACCAGTCTTGATAAATTCATAAAAAAGAAGAGAGCACAGGGCCTTACCAATTTCACCGCGATGCACGTTATAATTGCGGCGTACATACGTCTCATATCCCAGCGCCCCGCGCTGAACAGATTTATCAGAGGCCAGCGCGTGTGGACAAGGCGCAGCATTGAGATCGCTCTTACAATAAAAAAGGAAATGACCCTTGAATCGCCCGATACGGTAGTTAAGGTTGTGTTCTCCCCTGATGCCACCGTAGATGAGGTGTATGAGAAGCTGAACACTATAATCACCGAGTACAGAGAGGCTCCCGGCGGAGATTTTGATAATACGGCAGGCTTTCTCAGCCATGTGCCGGCGCTGTTCCTCAAGTTTATTATATGGCTCTTGAAGCTTCTGGATTATCTGGGATTGCTTCCCCGTTTCCTGGATAACGTCAGCCCGTTCCATTGCTCCATGTTTATAACAAGCATGGGAAGCCTTGGCATCCCCCCCATCTATCATCATCTTTACGATTTCGGAACCTGCCCTGTTTTCATTGCCTTCGGTGCGAAGAAGAGAGAGTATAAGCTCAATCCCGACGGCTCAATGTTCAAGGAACAGTATATGGAAATGTCGTTTGCCTGCGATGAGCGTATATGTGACGGATTTTATTATGCGTCGGGTCTGAAGATGATGAAACAGCTTATGAGAAACCCCGATTGCCTGGAAACTCCCCCCGAGACCGTGGTCGAGGATATCAGATGATTTTTTGTTTGACGGGAGCTTTTGGTTCTTTCCTTGAAAGGAGAGAACCAAAGGAGCTTTAAGAAGACAACGATAGCAAAAAGACTGACAAGAACGTTTCTTGTCAGTCTCAGGCTGTCGAAAAAGGCGCAGACCGCCCTATAGGCAAGTTAAAGAGAGCAAGTAACATCTCTTCCGTTTGAAAAGGCGGTGTGTGTAGCTGTTTATGGTTTAACCGAGAAAACCTCCGAAGGATGCACAAGTCCAGTAAAAACGGACAATAGAAAAAAGACCCCCTTTATGGTAGAATAAAAACAACTACCACGAAGGG